>JAEYUD010000140.1 GCA_023433685.1 Bacteroidota bacterium | reverse complement strand
AAGTGGCTATGCTCGCCAAGAAGTCAGCCCTCTCACTGAAAATAACCGAAGAGAGACTGATGGTTGTTGAGAACTTCAATTTTGAAGCTCCAAAAACCAAGGATTTTGCATCATTGCTCCAGGCCCTGAAGCTCGACGGAAAGAAAGTTCTTTTCCTCACTGCAGAGCACAATGAAAATGTTTACAAATCAGGCAGAAATATCGAGAAAATTAAAGTTCTCAGCGCACAGAGCGTTTCTACATACGATATCCTGAATAGCCAGGTATTGCTGCTTCAGTCAGGTGCGGTAGAATATTTCAACAATACTTATTCTAAAGAAAAGGTAGCGGCTGAGTAAATGAAAGAAGTATTAGTAAAGCCACTTTATACCGAAAAGAGTGTTAAAATGCTTTCCGGAACCAAATATGGTTTCGAAGTAGCCTGGGACGCGAACAAGATCGAGATTGCAAATTCGGTCGAGAAAAAATTCGGTGTAAGCGTAATATCGGTAAATACAGTGAAGTATAGAGGAAAGATCAAAACCTCCTTCAGGAAGACAGGAAGATTTACCGGAAAAACACCTCGGTTCAAGAAAGCCTATGTTACTCTTAAACAGGGCGACAAGATCGAATTATTTGAACAAGCATAGTAGCAGACCGGAGTTTCAGAAATGGCAATAAGAAAATACAAGCCCACTACCCCCGGCACGAGGTTTAGATCCGTCTCGGAATTTTCCGAGATCACCAAGACCACACCGGAGAAGTCACTTCTTCTCCCATTGGACAAATCGGGCGGTAGAAACAATCATGGTCGCGTAACTGCCAGACACAGAGGCGGTGGCCATAAGAGACAATACAGAATAATCGACTTCAAGCGGAACAAATTTGGAGTTCCTGCAACGGTCGCTTCGATAGAATATGATCCAAACCGTACATGCAGAATAGCGCTTCTTCACTACGCTGACGGCGAAAAAAGATATATACTTGCTCCCGCCGGTATCAAGATCGGTCAGAAGATCGTTTCAGGTCCCGGGTCAGAGATTAAAGTAGGAAACGCTCTTCCATTGAAGGAAATACCAGTCGGTAGCTTTATTCATAACGTTGAATTAAAGCCCGGCAAAGGTGGTCAGCTTGCCAGAAGTGCAGGATCTTCGATCCAGCTCGTGGCAAGAGAAAAAGAAATGGCAACCTTAAAGCTCCCTTCAGGTGAAGTAAGACTCGTGAGAGTTGAATGCATGGCTACTTACGGTGTGGTTGGTAACGCTGATCATGAAAACATCAGCCTCGGCAAAGCCGGTCGTTCGAGATGGCTCGGTTACAGGCCTTACAGCCGAGGTGTTGCGAAGAACCCGGTTGACCATCCGATGGGTGGTGGTGAAGGAAAAACTTCAGGTGGCGGGCATCCTGTTTCACCTTGGGGTCAGGCTGCTAAAGGTCTTAAGACCCGTAAACGCAAGAATCCTTCGAACAGATACATTGTTAAACGTAGAAAGTAGTAGAGAGTAAGTATGCCAAGATCGATCAAAAAAGGCCCATTTATTCACTATAAGCTATTGAAAAAAGTACAACAGCTCAATGAGTCGGGACAGAAGAAGATTATCAAGACATGGTCTAGAGCTTCAATGATCACACCTGATTTCATCGGACACACTGTTGCTGTTCACAATGGTAACAAGATGATCCCGGTTTACGTAACCGAGAACATGATAGGTCACAAGTTCGGTGAATTTGCTCCTACCAGGATCTTCAGGGGTCACCCAGGTACCAAAGCAGAAAAAGCCTCAAGAGCTAGATAGGACGAACAAGAATGGAAGCTAGAGCAACATACAGATTTATCCCGTCATCGCCGAGAAAAATGAGATTGGTTGTCGATCTCGTTAGAGGCATGAATGCAGTGAAGGCAATGGAGTCACTTCAGTTCCAGCCCAAGCATGCGTCAAAAGATGCTTTGAAGGTTATTAAGTCAGCGGTTTCAAACCTGATCAATAACAATGAAGAAGCCCGGATTCAACCCGAGAACGTGTACATCAAAGAGATCTTTGTTAACAACGGTCCTTCGATGAAAAGAATACTGCCTGCACCAATGGGTCGCGCATACAGAGTAAGAAAAAGAATGTGCCACTTAACGGTAGTAGTTGCAACTCATTCAACATCATCACAGGAGGCTTAACTTGGGTCAGAAAACACACCCAATCGGGATTAGAGTAGGAATTATCAGAGGTTGGGAATCGAACTGGTTCGAAAAGAGAAGTTACGCTACCAAACTCAAAGAAGATCAGGAAATCCGTTCTTATGTAAAGACCCGTCTGAGAAACGCGTCTGTCTCAAGAATCGTGATCGATAGAACAACCAAGAATGTTATCGTAACCATTCATACCGCGAAACCCGGACTCGTTATCGGAAAAAGCGGTCAAGACATCCAGAAGCTTGAAGAAGAACTTAAAGTTAAATTCGTCAAGGATGTAAAGGTTCAGGTAACCGAGATCAAAAAGCCGGAACTCGACGCAACGATCGTAGCCGAGAACATCGCAAGACAGCTTGAAGGAAGAATTTCTTTCAGAAGGGCAATGAAAACTTCACTCTCCAACACTATCAAAGCTGGTGGCGAGGGAATTAAGATCATGTGCGCCGGTCGTCTTGGTGGTGCTGAAATGGCAAGAACCGAGCAGTACAAAGAAGGCAGAACACCACTTCATACCCTTAGATCGGATATCGACTATGCCAACGGCAGAGCTGAAACCATCTACGGTTCGATCGGCATCAAAGTCTGGATCTGCCGTGGTGAGATCTTGGGTAAACGAGTATCAGACTAAAAAACCGGAGATTGCTGACATATGTTAATGCCAAAAAGAGTAAAGTTTAGGAGAGCCCAAAGGGGACGAATGACCGGAAAGGCCTACAGAGGCTCATCCGTAGCGTTCGGCGATTTTGGTCTGAAAGCTCTCGAACCGGCCTGGATCACAAGCCGTCAGATCGAAGCCTGCCGTATCACCCTTTCAAGAAAAATGAAAAGGGATGGTAAGGTATGGATCAGGATCTTCCCCGACAAACCTGTTTCAAAGAAGCCTCTCGAAACCCGTATGGGTAAAGGTAAAGGCGCGCCCGAGTTTTGGGTTGCCGTGGTTAAACCGGGCAGGATCATGTTTGAAGTTGCCGGAGTAAGTGAAGAGATTGCCAAAGAAGCTTTGGGTACATGCTCTTACAAACTCCCGATTAAAACCAAGGTCGTTGCCAGACCCGATTTTGAAAAGGAATAAGACACTATGAAGATGAAAGAGATCAGAGAGCTGTCTCCCGAAGAGTTGAAAACCACGCTTGCCGACAACTTTGAGGCGCTCAATAACCTCAAGTTCAGGAATGCCTTAAAGCAAGAGGCCAACCCTGCCGCAATCAAGAACACGAGAAAGACCATCGCACGCCTCCTGACCATTCAGAAAGAGCGCGAGATGAAAGCTCAGAATAATTAAGACCGGGAGCTTGATAAGATAATGGAAAGAAATAACAGAAAAACAAGAATCGGAAAAGTTGTAAGCAACAAGATGGACAGAACAATAGTTGTTGCCATCGAAAGAAGAGTTGCCCACCCGATCTACAAGAAGTACTACAAAAGTACTACTAAACTGATGGCGCACGATGCATCCAACGATTGCCAGCCCGGCGATGTCGTAAAGATTATGGAAACGCGCCCTCTCAGCAAAAATAAAAGATGGCGTTTAGTTGAAACTTTGATCAAAGCAAAGTAGTTTTTACCGGAGAAAGAAATGATTCAGGAAGAAACCAATTTAGTAGCTGCCGATAATTCCGGTGCTAAGAGATTAAAATGTATCCGGGTGCTCGGTGGCAGCAACAGAAGATACGCCAGTGTAGGAGACCTCATCGTGGTCTCTGTCAAAGCTGCTATTCCAAATGCAGGCGTTAAAAAAGGCGATGTTTCGAAGGCTGTTATCGTACGGACCAAAAAGGAAGTTAGAAGAAAAGACGGCTCATACATCCGCTTTGATGAGAATGCCGCTGTTCTTCTTAACAACCAGGGCGAGCCCAAGGGAACCCGTATATTCGGACCCGTTGCAAGAGAACTTAGAGAGAGAAACTATATGAAAATTGTTTCTCTGGCACCTGAAGTACTGTAGAGGAAAAAATGGCTAAGATAAACTTTAAAAAGAACGACAAAGTAAAAGTTATCGCCGGTAACGATAAAGGCACTGTTGGCAGGATCCTGAAGATCTTCACTAAAACAGAACGCGTTATTGTTGAAGGTGTTAACCTCAGAAAAAGACACACGAAGCCCAACCAGACCAACCCTCAGGGTGGTATCATTGAGAAGGAAGCTCCGATCCACGTATCGAATATCATGATAATCGATGCAAAGACCGGTGAACCCTCGAGGCTGGGTGGAAAACTGATAGTGGACGAAAAAACCGGTAAAGAAAAAGTAGTCCGCGTCAGTGTTAAAAGCGGTGAAATGATATAAATAAGGACCAAGGTTTAAGA
>JAEYUD010000096.1 GCA_023433685.1 Bacteroidota bacterium | reverse complement strand
GACGAGTCCGGCTCGCTTACCTATGTTAACGCCGGGCACAATCCTCCGCTCTTAGTCAGGAACGGTGAGATAAGATACCTCGACAAAGGGGGTATAATCTTCGGCGTTATGCCAACCATAATGCCTTACGCTTCGGAGACAGTTGAACTTCAGGATGATGACCTCATTGTTCTTTTCACAGATGGTGTAACAGAGGCAAAGAATCCTGAAGATGATGAATTCAGCGACGAAAAGCTTGAATCACTGGTTAAAGAGTCAGCGGCCGGTAACGCCGGTCAGGTGCTCGAGAAGATCAGGGAAGAGGTGCACAAGTTCGCCAACGGGGCTTTTCAGTCGGATGACATTACTATAATCGTGGTCAAGGTTAAATCGAATTGAAGGTAAGCAGCATCTTTTTAGAGAAGAAATTTATCATCAATGCCACAACCGTTATTGTGGCGCTGATCGGGCTGTTAAGTATTTATCAGTTGATATTTATAAACACCACTTCGAATGATGAGTGCCTCTGGTTTGCCGGAAAGAACAAGCAGGGCGACTGGGGTATAGTCATAAAGAACATCAAACCGGGTGGCGTGGTTGATCAGGCAGGTATAAAAGAAGATGACTACCTGCTGGCGATAAACAGCAAGCCGGTTTACAACACTTACGATGCCCAGCAGATACTTAACAGGCTTGACTATGGTCAGTACGCCGAGTACACCATAAAGCGTGATGGCAAGATCATGAACGCGAAAGTGTTCGTGAAGAAGCTGATAAGTTATCCTGACCTGTTTTACGCGATATTTTATTTTGTCTGGTTGGCTGTCGGGTACCTTGTTATCATATCGAATCCCTCCGGGATAATGAACATACTGTTTTATCTTATCGGGCTGTTGGGGGTACTCTTCTCAACGAGGGGCGCCTTCCTCGATCACCTGTTGTTCATGAACCCAAAATTTGAGGTGCCGGTCCCGTTTTACTATCCCTGGCTGATAGCGAGCAGTTTTCTTGCCGGTGTCTATGTTCACTTCTTCTTCGAATTTCCGCGAAGAAGCAGGTTGCTGAAGAAGAAGTATTCAGTTTACATCCTCTACGCCTGTTTTATTATCCCTGGTGTTTACACTGTGGTGCAGACACATCTTATGATCACTAATCCTGAAGTGGCAAAGGCGGGTATAAACCCTGAGGCGCTTGTCTCACTTCTTACGGTTTTCGCTCTGGTCTTCGGCTTCTTCAGTATGATCGTGAGCTCGATCCAGTACAGAAAAAAGAAGGAAGGTGTTCCCCTCAGATGGCTCTCCGGTGTTTATCTGCTTGGCCTCGCCAGCGTGGTTTTCATATTTGTTTATGCTCCGCGCAACAACCTGATATTTTACAACAACCCTGAGTTTTACGTTGTACTTCTCACTCTTACGCTGATCCCGATCTCATTCGCGGTAGCGATCTTTAAGTATCAGTTGATGGATGTGAGTATCGTGGTTAAGAATACCATACTCTACGGAAGTGTTACCGTGAGTCTCGGTGTTATCTATTTCCTCACGATCTATGGATTCGGTCAAGCGGTGGGGAATATCTTCGGAACTGAATACAAGAATTTTGTGGCGGTTCTTAGTTTCGTGATCTTCGCGATGGTCTTCCAGAGAACCAAGGAGAAGTTTCAGGAGCTTATTACAAAGAGGTTCTTCCCCGATCAGTACTTCAACACACAGATACTTCTGAGTTACAGTGACGAGCTTGCCAATATTGTCGGTCTTGAAAATATTCTCCACTCGGTCAGCGAGACGTTCAAGAACCTGATAATGGTGCGGAAATTGGCAATTTACCTTTCCAACGGTGATTCGCTCGTGCTTGCCGACCAGTTCGGTTCAAACGAGGAGCGTGAAAAATTTGCTTCATCACTCTCTGATCTTGAGCTCAAATACAACGTTTTCCTCGATGAAGGGAACCGTAAATATCTTACTGAAGACACGCTTGGCATATTTCAGCGTGAAGACAGGATCTGGCTTCGTAAGGAAGGCTTTCACCTTGTTCTTCCTCTTAAAGTGAACAAGAGGCTCACCGGTCTGATGGCGATTGGTGAAAAGGTGAACGGGAATGCTTTCGCGCAGAGGGATATTGAGTCGATCAGCTCCGTCGCTTCACAGATCGCGGTTTCGCTTGAGAATGCCCGGCTGTACGAAGAAGAGACAAAGAAGGCGCAGCTTGAGAGGGATATCGATGTGGCGAGGGAAATTCAGGAGTCGCTGCTTCCCGGCAGTTTCCCGATAAACGACAGTATCGAAATGTTCGGAAAAATGATCCCTGCCTCTCACATTGGCGGCGACTATTTTGATGTGATCAAGGTGTCTGACTCGAGGTTCTTTATCGTGATCGGTGATGTGAGCGGAAAAGGGCTCCCCGCCGCGATCCACATGACCCGTGTGCAGGCGATGATCCGGATGCTCTGTTCGCAGAGCCGCACCCCATCCGAGATACTGAAAGAGCTTAACAGAAAGATCTACGACTCGCTCGGAAAGAACTGGTTCATAACCATGACCTTGATCGGTCTCGATACTGAGCTTAACTGCCTGAGGGTTTGCAGGGCGGGGCATACGCCGCTTCTACTTTCACGAAATGGTGATACCGGTTTCATTCAGCCGAAGGGGCTTGCTGTGGGGCTCGACAGGGGAGACCTGTTCGATCTCCACCTGGAAGAACTAAAACTTGATCTGCGTCCCGGCACTTCGATTCTCCTCTTCAGTGACGGAATTACCGAAATGATGAATCAGAACGATGAGCTTTACGGCGACGAGCGCCTCCGTTCCGTTTTTGCCGCGAACCGTGATCTACCCGCTGCCGAGCAGTATGAACGCCTTAAGGTTGACCTTCACACCTTCCGCGGTGAGCGGGAATCATACGACGATGAAACGGCACTGGTAATAAAGATCAAATAATTGAGGGCTCTTTTAAAAAGAGCCCGTTTTTATATCTCCCGCCCGTTCATAGTTTGCAAAGATCACCCCTTCAGGTGAAACGGTGCTTGATGTGAGTTTGAAAGCAGCAGGTATAGTACCCTCACCGAAGAGGCGTTTTCCTTCTCCAAGCGTGAGGGGGAATATTTTAAGCCAAAGCTCATCAACCAGATCATGTTTGAACAAGGTCTGTGCCAGGTTACTGCTGCCCCACACTTTAAGATCGTTTCCGCTCTCACTTTTCAGTTTCTTAATTTCTTCAACCACATTGTGTCGGAGAAGTCTGGAGTTCTGCCAGTTTGTTTCGATCTCCCGTGATGATACCACATATTTGGTTGCCTCATTGATTCCGGGCCATCCATCGGCATGCTCAGGCCAATATGAGGCAAATATCCCGTATGTTTCCCTGCCGAGGAGGAGATCGAACGGCGGTTTCATTTGCTCATTCATCAAATTTCCGGCATAATCATCGAAGTATGGGAAAACCCAGCCACCATGCTTAAATCCACCCGAGCTGTCTTCACCGTCTCCACCGGGAGACTGAATAATACCGTCGAGGGTGACGAACTCAATAACGATTATTTTTCTCATAAAATGTTCCTTTTGTTATGGGGGAGGCAACTCGAAACAATCCTCCCGGCAGGGAGTCAGTTCCGGATAAATTATTTGTCAAATATAAAAAAAAATTCCGCACCCTGTTATATTAAAGTTAAACCGGCAGAAAAAATAACCGAAAGTGCAGCCGTTTGAAAATATTTCCCTTTCCTATTGCAAAACTCACTGGAAAAATTAAATTTCACGTGTGTATTTTTTCAGATACGCGAGTCTATTAATTAACCGGACGCAAACCCTTCAGAAAAGGAGCAAGCCATGTTAAAAGACAAGGTTGAGCTGCACTCGAAAGGGAAAGATCACGCGGTTGTTGTTAAGTCGATCTTCCTTGAAAACGGAAAAATGGCCCACGACTTCTATCTCTTCACAGAGACAGGTGGTGATGCTGCCTTCGATGACATTCACTACACTTCCGAAGGTCATCTGAATATCGAACTGAAAGATGCCGTAACCGGCATTGTGGTTGGGCACTTTTTTTATCCCAATAACATGATTGCCGACAGGTACAACCTCGAGCATGAGGAGTGGGATGATGCCTATGAAGAGAAAATGAAGCACGCTCACTTTTAACCGTCATTAACCTGCACCACTTCCCTCATTCGGGCGGGCAAATAACCCGGTCACCGCCGGATTTTCTTGTCTTGGAAGCGAAAAACCCCCATTTCAGTCAATTTTTTTGTCTATAAGAAGAAATCGAATTAACATATATTTGAGGATAAAAATATGGATAAAATTTCTTTTTCCCTCAACAGTTTTCATTCAACAATAAACAGAAAATAGAACATTGGATCTGATAGTATACCTTTTTGATTTTATTCTGCACATTGATGTGCATCTTGGCGAACTGATACGTGACTACGGCGCTTTAACTTATGGCATTTTATTTCTGATCGTTTTTGCCGAAACGGGATTTGTAGTCACCCCTTTTCTTCCGGGCGATTCGCTTCTTTTCGCGGCGGGTGCCTTCGCGGCGAAAGGCGACCTCGACCCCCACCTCGTTTTCCTCCTCCTCTCGGTAGCGGCTTTTGTTGGCGACTCTGTAAACTACTACATCGGCAAGAAAATCGGGCATAAAGCCTATCAGATGAACAACAGGTTCATTAAGAGGGAACACCTTGAAAAGACCCACAAGTTTTACGAAAAGCACGGGGGGAAGACAATTATCTTTGCCCGGTTCTTCCCGATAATCAGAACATTTGCTCCTTTCGTCGCGGGAATCGGGGAGATGGAATACAAGAAGTTCATCACCTATAACGCTGTTGGCGGTGTGCTTTGGGTGGCACTTTTCGTATATCTGGGATATTTTTTCGGAAACCTTCCATTTGTTAAGAACAATTTCACACTCGTAATGGTGGCGATAATTGTTATTTCGCTGGCACCGGCATTTATTACAGGGGCAAAAAGGTTGTTCAAAGGGAAAGAACCCAAAACAGAGGTTCCCGAGTAACATGGAGTTTCTTAACCACGTATGGGAGATATTGAACCATTTGGACAATTATCTCGGGATGATCACAGCTGAGTTCGGCAGGGTAACGTATATCTTCCTCTTCCTTTTGATCTTTCTTGAGACTAATTTCGTTTTAACTCCCATACTCCCCGGGGTAACGGTAATATTTGCCGCGGGAGCCCTTGCGGCTGTGGGGCTTCTTAATCCCTATGCCCTGCTGATGCTCTTCACGCTCGCGGTTTTCACCGGTGATATAATAAATTATGTCCTGGGCAGGAGACTGGGGGAGAGAGCCTACAAAATGGACAACAAGTTTATAAGACCATCATACCTGAAGTATACCGAGGATTTCTTCCACAAACATGGTAAAACCACCATGTTTCTGGCCCGTTATTTCCCGATGGTAAGAACATTTGCCCCTTTCGTTGCCGGGATCGTGAAAATGAAATTCGGCACGTTCGTGATATCAGGAGCCATTTCAGCCCTTATATATATATCACTCTACCTGTTTGCCGGCTTCTTCTTCGGAAGCATCCCCTTCGTAAAAGACAATCTCACTCTCACGCTGTTTATAGTTGCTTTCGCCTCCGTCATTCCGATGGGGTACAAAGCCCTGCAGAAATATTTGAAGCACAGAAACTCTTTGTAAATGTGAGATCCGCCGCGGCGAAGTGAAGTTTTAGTATGAAGTATGATCCGCCGCGGCGGAATGAAGTATGAATCCTCACCACTCACCCCTCACTACTGCCCCCGGGCAACGGGTAACAGGTAACGACCTGCCCCCTCACCACTCGCTACTCACTACTCACCACTCACTACTGACCCCTCACCACTGATAATTAATAACAAAAAAAAGCCGCTCCCGGTGACGGGGCGGCTTTCTTGTAAAGATTGTGAGGTATTAGAAGTCGATATTCTTTTTGTATTTCTCTGAGTAATCGAGAACGAGCGCGCTCGCCACGAAGATCGAGGAATAGGTACCAACGATGATACCGAAGAAAAGTGTGAACGCGAAAGCCCTGATAACTTCACCGCCGAAGATGAGAAGGATGATAACACCAAGGATGGTGGTACCACCGGTAAGGATGGTACGGCTCATGGTCTTGTTAACAGCTTCGTTCATAAGTACGGAAAGGTTACCGCCTTTGTGAATCTTCATTGTCTCTCTTACCCTGTCGAATACGATAACGGTATCGTTGATCGAATAACCGATAAGGGTAAGGAACGCGGCAACTATGGTTAGATCAACCTCAAGGTTAAGACCCGGTATTACACCATAGAACAGCGAGAAAAGTCCGATTGTAAGAAGCACGTCATGAAACAGCGCGAGTACCGCGGTTGAGGCAAAAACGAACTTGAACCTGAAGGCGAGATAGATCAGGATTCCGAGGAGCGAGAGAACAACAGCGATGATGGCATCTCTTTTGAGCTCATTGCCAACCTTTGGACCGATCCTGTCTTCGCGGAGAACCTTGAAGGTATTGTCTTTAATTTTCTCTTTCAGGTTTTCTTTGATAACGTCTGAAACACCGGTACGGACAATAACTTCCGAATTGGTGGCTTCAAAAGAAACGCGGGAAGCCTGGTAGCCGTTCTCGAAGAGAAGCTGGCTTACTTTGTTAGCTGTGTCAGGACCAGCGAAAGAATAGACGACTGAACCGGCAGTGGTGTCTTCTGTTTTTGATATTTTGATATCTTTATAGGCGTTGCTGATCAATCCATCGATCTTGGAGAGTATCTTAGGCCTGATAGCGGCCGGTATATTCTGAACTTCTGTCCTGATAAGCGCGCCTGTTTCAGCGCCGAAGGTTTTCACTTCGATGTTACCGAGGCCCGATGTCTCAAGCATATCCCTGACATTGGTAATGTCGATCGCTTTTTCGAACTCAAGCACTACTTCGGTACCGCCTTTGAAGTCGATGCCGAACTGAATTCCGCGGGTGAGGATACTTAAAAACCCGAGGAGGATGATGGTGGTTGAAAGGATGTAAAAATACTTCCTTCTTCCGAGAAAATCAACATTTAGATTATGAAAAATACGCATTATTAGTAAGCTCCTTGATTCCTTGTCAGATTAACCGATCGAGACAGGGTGACCCTTGTCGGTGAAATATTCGAAAATTACCTTGGCTATAACGAGCGCGCCAAACAGAGAGGTAAGAATACCGATCATGAGGGTAAGCGCGAAGCCCTGAACAGGACCTGTACCGAACTGGTAGAGGATGACGCTGGTGATCAGGGTTGTAATGTTGGAGTCCCAGATCGCCGCGCCGGCTTTGGCGAAACCACCTTCAACGGCGGCTTTCGCAGTTTTTCCGAGCGCCAGTTCCTCCCTTATTCTCTCATAAATAAGCACGTTCGAGTCGACCGCCATACCGATGGTTAACACTATACCGGCAATACCTGGAAGTGTAAGAGTAGCACCGAAAGCGGCAAGAGTACCGATAATAAGGAAAATAACGAATGTAAGAGCGAAAGATGCAATACCACCCGCGCCCTGATAATATACTATCATGAAAAGGGCGACAAGGAGGAAGCCGAAGAGAACCGACTGAAAACCAGCGGTGATCGAGTCTTCACCGAGTGATGGACCGACCGATCTTTCTTCGATGATATTAACAGGGGCAGAGAAAGCGCCCGCGTTCAGGATGTTGGCAAGAAGTTTTGCTTCGTTAAGGTCTTTCATACCGTCGATCTGGCTTCTTCCGCCGGTGATCTTGTTCTTAATCACGGGTGACGAATAAACCACCCCATCGAGAACGATAGCGCATCTTTTATCAACGTTTGCACCGGTGATCCTTGCCCACTCAACTGAACCTTCAGAGTTCATGGTCATCGATACAACTGCTCCGGCAGCACCAGCGGGATCGGGGGTACCGACCGCTTCTGTGATAACACCACCGGTGAGTTCCGGTTTCTTGTTAACGCAGAGGAGGGTGTAAATTTTCTGACCTCCTTCAACGATGAAGGGGTTGCTATTGAAAAGTAATTCATCATTTTCACCGAGAATGGCTTGAGCCATGGGTGAATTAAGCAACTTCTGGAGTTTCTCTTTGTTCGCCGCGGGAACGAATATCTCACCGGTCTGCTCACTTGGTGATATGAGGGCGAATATCGGGTTTTCTTTGGCGAGCTGCTCAGGTGATTTCTGGGCGGTGTCGGTTTTCGCTGTTTTTGCTTTAGCCGAAGTGTCGGTTTTTTTACCGGAATCGGTCTTCGCTACAGCGTTTGAATCAGTTTTAACAGCATCTTTTTTAGCAACCGCGGTGGTATCAACTTTGGTTGAGTCAACGGGTTTCTTTTCTTCTTCAACCTTGCCACCGGCGAGAGCGGTGTTAAGTTTCTGCAAAATGTTGAAGGCATATTTGGCATCCCTGACCATTTTGAACTCGAGGAGCGCTGTGCTCTGGATGAGCTGTCTTGCTTCTTCTTCGTTCGCGATACCGGGGAGCTCAACCACAACGCGGTTCTGTCCCTGTTGCTGGATCGTGGGTTCGGATACACCGTACTGGTCAATTCTGTTTCTTAATATCTGTTCAGCACGTGTTACGGCATCAATAGCCTGATCTTTAAGCTGTGAAGTTATCTTCGCGTCATCATCGTCAACATTTCCGAAGTATCTGCTGAGGCGGATATTTTTTGCTTTAAGTTTGGCAATCAGCAGATCCACCACCGACTCATCATTCGCGGCGGCTTCTTTCGTAGCCTGATCGAGGATCTGGAGGAAAGCGGGATCGGGGTCATTCGCCAGTTTCTTCAGGAGTTCAGACGTGTTCACTTCAAGAACAACGCGCATACCGCCCTGAAGGTCGAGACCAAGCTTCAACCTTTTGGCTCTTGCTTTGGCGTAACTTTCGTCAGCGGATTTAAGACTGTCTTCAAAGTTCTTAAGAAGTGAGGCAAGTTCCTCTTTACCCATCTTTGGGTTTTTCTCCATTAAGAATTTCTCCTGTGAAGAAACTTTTTCTGTAATCTCTGCGGTTTTAACGTAGTCCTGATAAGTCGGATACAGGAAGTAAACCGACAGGGCTACCAATGCAACAGTGACCAGGATCCTGTATAGGTACTTTTCCATAAGTTAGCTTAACTCGATTGTTTAATATGAAAAAAAATTCAGACAAGCAATTTACCTCTAACTCCTTAAAAAATCAACTTATTTGGGTGTGCACCACACTAATAAATTGAAAAAAATACCAGATTTCTTAATTTTGCGTTGATTTTACCGCCATTTCCATTTAAGAAACCATAACCACGGAAAAAACAAGATGTTAACAGAAGACAGACTTATGTACAAATTGCACGCTGCTGAAGCCGGTTCGCTGCCTGAAAGAGCCAGGATCGAAGAAAAATACAAATGGAAGGTTTCCGATATTTTTGAAAGCAATGAAGCCTGGGAGAGTGAATTCTCCCGCGTTCAGAAGCTTACAGATGAGTACGACAGGTTCAGGGGTGAGATATCAAAAAGCGCGAAAAGCCTCGCGGAGTGTATCAAATTCGATGAAGACATCTCCATTTCGGTCGAAAAACTTTACCTCTACGTAATGCTCAACAAAGACAGCGACTTGAGGGATAACCTCTATCAGGGGATGAACGACCGGATCAAAAATCTTTATACCATTGCCGGCTCAAAAGCTTCTTTCATCCTCCCGGAGATAAACAACACCCCCCGGGAAACAATTGAAGAGGCGATCACTTCCCATGGGCTTTCGGGTTATGAACACTTTTTTGAAGATATCGCCAGAAAGAAGGCGCACACACTATCTGAACGGGAAGAGATGTTAATGGCACTCTCTTCAAACGTTACGGGCGGAGCGTATGAGATATTTTCCATCTTTTCGGATGCCGACATTAAATTTCCTTCCGTTGAGGGGGAGGGAGGTGAGCAAACTGAAATGTCGCACGGCAGGTTTTACGCAGCGCTCTATTCAAAGGATGATGCCTACAGGGAGAGGGCATACAAAGCATTTTACAAACCTTTCATCAACTACGCGAACACTTTTTCAGTGATCTTCAACAACAATTTGAAGGGGAAGATATTCAACGCGAGGGGGCGGAATTTCGGAAGTTCTCTTGAGGCGGCACTTCACACAAACAATATCCCTGTGGCAGTCTATGACAATTTGATCGATACCGTGACCGCCAATCTCGAGCCAATGCATCGCTGGGCGGAGATAAAACGCCGTGTGCTGAAGAAAGAAAAAATTCACCCGTATGACTCGTATGTTACCATTTTTGACGTCGCGGAAGTGAAAAAATACAGTTGGGAAGAAGCCGTGGCGCTCGTGAATGATTCGCTGCAACTGATGGGTGGCGAATATCTGCAGGCGCTGAATCACGCGTTCGACAACCGGTGGATCGACGTTTACGAAACCGCCGGAAAGCGTTCCGGGGCGTACTCGTCCGGGTGCACGTATGGGACCCACCCTTTTGTACTTATGAATTTTACGGGACTTTTGAACGATGTATTCACCCTTGCTCACGAGATGGGGCACAATATGCACTCATGGTTCACAGGTCAGAACCAGCCTTTCGTGTATGCTGACTATTCTATTTTTCTGGCGGAAGTGGCGTCGACCTTTAATGAGTCGCTTCTGCTTGAGCACCTGATCAAGATCAGCACAACCCGTGAAGAAAAGCTGATGCTCATGGAAAAATATCTGAACAGCGTGACCGCCACATTTTACAGACAGACGATGTTCGCCGAATTTGAGAAGACAGTTTACGCCAGGGTTGAAGCCGGTGAGCCGCTAACGGCCACTGAACTGAGGGTGCTTTTTAAGGAAATGTACTCAAAGTATTGGGGACCCGCCATGCACGTCGACGAAGAAGAAGAGTTCACCTGGGCCAGGATACCCCATTTCTACTACAATTTCTATGTTTATCAGTATGCCACCGGAATGGCGGCATCGGAAGCACTCGCGCGGTTGGTAAAAGAGGAAGGTCAGCCGGCAGTTGACCGCTACCTCGGTTTCCTGAAAGCCGGCAAATCGAAATATTCAATCGATATACTCAAGGAAGCCGGGGTTGACATGAGCAGGCCGGAAGCCATTATAGCAGTTATTGAAAAAATGTCAGGAATATTGGACGAAATGGAGGGGTTACTTTAGGGTCACTTAAAGTTAACGTTTATTTTGCGTGGTCCCGGTCCGGTGGGAGTGGGGCCACCCCAATTCAGGGTTTGGTTACGCATGTTAGCCTGTGATGTTACCGTTGAGGATGAAGGGGTATAAGAGATCGACCCCATCTGAACGCCTCTGATGTTTGCCTGCTGATTGTTAACCACTTCAAAAATGTTTCGTTTTGGAAGTGTTTGCTGCACCATGTTCATCTGTACACGGCTTTGTGAGCGTTCACGGCGGGCTTCATCATTTCTTCTAACCGGTGGAGCGGGGGCTTTCAACTTCGCCGTGTCAGGAGTAATGGCTTCTTCCTGTTTCGGCTTCTGCTCTTCCTTCTGCTGTTCACGTGAAGGAATATGGGCTTTTTTTACCTTGGTTTGCTTGTTCGGATTCTTCTGCATCGCGAGCTGCATGGCATAAAGTTCCGGGCCGGTTTTCGGCGGCTTTTTACCTGTTATCAGGGCTTTAAGCTTGGCGTAACCGAACGATATCGCGATAAAAGTTACAATGATGATCGTGAAAACGATCACCACCTGTTTAACTAAAGGAATTACACCGGTATCCATCTAACGCGTGATCTCTTGCTGAATGTGCGGGTTAAAAAAGATCAATTCAAAGCTAAGTGTTTGTACTGTAAAGACAAACCACTAATTTCAGGTTCAAAAGTCTGAAATAAATCCAAATTCAATACTAAATGTAATAAATTTTTCAGTTTTTGTGAAGATTATTCGGATAAACGGGTGAAATATTGCCGGGAACCTGAAGCTAAATCTCTTCAAAGTTTGCATTTTTCACCGGATCGTGATAAATTAGAGGTTCCATTTGAAAATTTTTTACCCGGAGATCGAAAAGAATGACAAAAGCCGACATCGTGGATATTGTTGCTGAGGGCACAGGCCTTACCAAGCTTGAAACCGAAGCGGTGGTTGAAGGTTTTTTCAAGAGTGTTATTGAAGCTTTAAGCGGGGGCAAAGGGATCGAGATAAGAGGTTTCGGTACTTTCAAGGTTAAGAAAAAAGCCGCCCGTTACGCGAGAAACCCAAAGAACGGGGAAAAAGTTTTCGTTCCGGAGCACTTCATCCCGGTTTTCAAGTTCTCAAAAGACTTTAAAAATCAGGTCGACAACGGTCTGAAAAATAAATGATCATCCCCTAAAACAACAGGTGACCATGGCTGAGAATAAAGAAACAATGAAATGTCCTGTTTGCGGAACGGCGAATCCTGCCGGTTCGGCTTTCTGTAATGACTGTGGTGCCCTGCTGGATCCCGCGAAGAAGAAGCAGATGCGGGCGCAAGGTGAAGGTCAGGGTAAAGGTTCAAAAAAGAAATCTTCATCCGGACTCTCTCCTGTAAAAACCGCCGGTATTGCTTTGGGCGTTCTTTTGGTAGTGGCATTGGTTATACTGATAGCTTCAGGAGTGTTTGATTCACCCAAGGCAGGTGATCCCCACGCGGGGCACAATCACGCGCCGGGTGAAGGACACGGGCAGACCAATCCTATGGCAGGCGGGAATATGCAGATTGACCCCCAGATACTTGACATGGAGAAGCAGCTGGCTGCAACTCCTGACAATCTTGATCTGACTTTGAATCTCGCGCACAAATATTTTGACACGGGAATGTTCGAGAAGGCGGTACCGCTTTACAAGAAGTATCTCGAGAAAAAACCGACTGAACCGGATGTGATAACTGATCTTGGTGTTTGTTATTTTAACATGCAGGATCTGAAAAACGCGGAAGAGAATTTTAAAAAAGCGATCGGTATTAACCCCAAACATCAGATTGCGCATCTGAACATGGGGGTAATTAAACTGACAGAAAATAAAACGGATGAAGCGACCGAATGGCTGAACAAAGCAATAGCCATCGATCCTGGTTCCAATGCGGCCGGACAAGCCAAGAATATTCTTGAAAAAAATAAAAACAAATAAAACGGAGATTTTAGATGCCCTGCGGAAAAAAACGCAAAAGACATAAAATGTCGACGCACAAGCGGAAAAAAAGACTGAGAAAAAACAGACATAAAAAAAGAGTAAGATAGTCCTCTTTCCCACTCTCTTTTAAGAAGCCACCTTAGCTCAGCTGGTAGAGCAAATCATTCGTAATGATTAGGTCGCCGGTTCGAATCCGGCAGGTGGCTCGCTCTTTTTTTAAGGAGCAAGCTGTTCGTAACAACTGATACTGAGCTCATTGCCATGGCCGCGCCCGCGATCATGGGATCGAGCAGGAATCCGTTGACTGGAAAAAGTATGCCCGCCGCTACCGGTATTCCGATTATATTGTAGATAAACGCCCAGAAGAGGTTCATCCTGATAGTTTGAACTGTAGCCTTCGAGAGTTCGATCGCCCTGGCGATTCTTGTAAGGTCGGCAGATATAATGGTCATTTTTGCCACATCTATTGCAATGTCGCTCCCTGTTCCCATTGCTATACTTACATCCGCCTGTGCAAGGGCATTACTGTCGTTTATTCCATCGCCTGCCATTCCCACTGTTTTACCCTCTTTTTGCAGTTTTTTAACAAAATCCGCCTTGTCAGCAGGGAGCATTTCAGCCTTAAAGTGATCGATTCCCGCTTTCGCGGCAATTCTCGCGGCGGTTGCCGGGTTGTCACCCGTTAACATGTGAACTTCGATTCCAGCCTGTTTGAGAGCTTTAATAGCCTCAACAGAAGACTCTTTGATCTTGTCTTCGATCGCGATCACGGCAAGTGCCTTGGTTTGATCAGCGAACCAGATCACTGTTTTTGCTTCATCCGTCCATTTTTCCGCGAGGGAATTCAGTGAGGCAGGAACTGACACTCCATGCTCCGCGAGGAGTTTCAGGTTACCCACGTAATACTGTTCGCCATTGATAGAGCCGAATGCTCCCATTCCTGTAAGACTGGTGAAACCGGTGCATTCCTTCGGTGATGTTTCCCCCGTGAAATCGATCACAGCTGATGCAAGTGGGTGCTCCGATCTTGCCTCAATCGCTGAAAGAATTTCAGGTACCGGGGTCGTACCTTCGAGCCACTCGATCGCGGTAACCACCGGTTTACCCTCTGTTATCGTGCCCGTTTTATCGAGAACGATCGCGTTCATTTTTTTAGCCAATTCGAGGCTTTCAGCGTCTTTTATCAATATTCCCTGTTCGGCTCCCTTGCCGATCCCTACCATTATGGCTGTGGGGGTTGCAAGACCAAGCGCGCAAGGGCAGGCTATCACGAGCACTGTTACCATCGCCAGCAGACCGTGCGTGAACTGGTCCGTGCCTCCGGCTATCAACCAAGTGATAAGGGAAATCACGGAGATGGCTATCACCACAGGTACAAAAACCGCGGCTATTTTGTCAACTAACTGCTGAACGGGAGCACGGCTCCCCTGTGCCTCCTGCACCATCTGAATAATGTGCGCGAGAAGCGTGTCACCACCAACCTTTTCAGCAGTGAAGTTAAAACTCCCTTTCTGGTTGATTGTACCCGCGAATACCTTGCTTCCTTCAGTTTTCTCAACAGGAAGTGGTTCCCCGCTGATCATGCTTTCATCAACGAATGAAGTGCCCGAAACCACAGTGCCATCAACCGCGATCTTCTCACCCGGTTTAACAACAATTTCATCACCGGCACGGACGTTGGCGAGCGGCACTTCCTTTTGAACTCCGGCAAAAGCAACAGTGACAGTTTTCGGCTGAAGGCCAATGAGCTTCTTTATGGCAGAGGAAGTGTGGCCCTTGGCGCGGTCTTCAAGCATCTTGCCGAGCAGAATGAAAGCGATAACAACAGAAGCAGCCTCAAAATAGACGTGTGCATCAAGTCCGCGTGAAGTCCAGAATTGAGGGTAAAGCGTGTTAAAAACACTGAAGATGTAAGCCACACCCGTGCTAAGCGCAACCAGGGTATCCATGTTTGATGACTTGTTCCTCAACTGCTTCCATGCACCGGTGAAGAACCGGCTTCCGAACCAAAGCACCACGGGGGTTGAAAGCGCCCACATAATGTAATTGGCATAAGGCATGTGCATAAAGAACATCCCTATGATCACAACGGGGAGTGAAAGAACGATTGCTCCCACCGTTTCACGGCGAAGTTTTTCAGATGCTTTCCGGTGGAGTTCATCAACGTCGGTTTTCCCTTCGTCGGTCACAAGGTCATAGCCGAAATTTTGAACTGAAACCTTCAGGCTTTCCGGTGTTGTCAGTTTTGGGTCAAACTCAAGTTGTACTGTCGCGTTGGCGTAATTCACTATCGCTGTGGATACACCAGGTTGCTTCGTGAGGGTCTTCTGAACCCGTGTAGCGCACGCCGCGCAGGTCATGTTTAGTACTGGGTATGTTTTTTTCGTCATATCGCTTAATTTTTTTTAAGTTTGATGCAATTTACATCATTGCGATTCAAGAAATTTTCACCATTTTGAGTGTGATTAATCTTAATTCTTCGGGTAAAAAAATGTCAGAACAATTACTTTTTGGGCAGTACAGAATTGAATCCACTATCGGTGCAGGGGGAATGGCAGTTGTCTACAAAGCCTTTCACATCTCTCTCGACAAATATTTCGCCATTAAGAAACTTTCAGATTCCCTTGCACAGAGCGGTGAGGCGAAAGAAAGATTTATCCGTGAGGCACGCACACACTCCCGCCTTGATCATCCAAACATAGTAAAATTTCATGATATATTGCAGGATCACGCCACCGGGAATGTTTATATCGTAATGGAGTACGTTGAGGGTCGCACACTCGCGAAGATGATAGGGAAGGAGACGGGGCCCATTCCGTTTGAAAAAGCGTGGCCCATTTTCAAGCAGATGCTTGAGGGGATCGGGTATGCCCATTCACAGGGGGTGGTTCACAGGGATATCAAGCCGGGAAACATTATTGTAACCCCCGAGAACAAAGTAAAGATCCTCGATTTCGGTATAGCCCGTGATGAAACAGGGCACACAATTACACAGTCGGGCCAGGTGGTCGGTACTCTCCAGTACGCAAGCCCCGAGCAAATAAAAGGGGAGAGGGTTGACCAACGCTCCGACATCTACAACCTCGGCATGACCCTTTACGAAATGGTCGCGGGCCGTCTTCCGCACGATATCAACCCAAATTCAAGCTCTTTCCACATCATGCAGAGGATGCTCAATGATGATGTGCCTGACCCGAGGCAGTTCTATCCCCATATTCCCGAAAATGTTGTTGCCGCCATCTTTAAGGCGATAGAGAGGGATGTGAATAAAAGGGTCGGTTCGATCAACGAATTCGAAGACCTTCTGGATCCAAAATCTGCTTCAAATTATTCTGGGGGAATAGCTTTATTTGAACCACCTAAAGCAGCAAGGATCGGTGATCCAGTTACTGAAAAGTTTACAATTGATCATGTTTCTCATAAAGTTGCGTCGAAGCCTGTAAAGATCGAAAACGAGTACGAAGAACTCAAACAATTATCAAAAAAATATGATCAGTTTATTGTACGTCAGCAAGATGATGCCATTTGCCTAATCAATAGCCAGGATGGTAAGAGGATTGTGAGGATTTTGTTGATGATACTCAATATTGTCTTAGGGTTCTTTCTTTTCATAATGTTTTTTTCCGCATTATCTCTGAAGAACAAGGATGCACTGGGGCCTCTCATTATTTTCATTACGATTTTTGGAGGTCTTTTATGGGTATCAATTTTAAGCTACCGAAAAAGGAGATTCTCTGAAGAGACTCTTTTTATTGAGCCCGAAACTTTAAAATTGACTAAACAAAATGATCTGAAGCCGAGATTCATTAGATACGATGAGATCGAAAATGTGAACGAACGCAGTGATCACCGATGCATGATGATCAAAACGAAGAACAAATATCACGATGGTCATATTGTTTTTCAAAATTCGAAACATGAACTTCTTGTCCATCTTGCTCCAATAATTAACGACATCGTAAAAAAGAAACAGAAGCAGCTCCAAGGGGCATCTTAGTTTTTTTATTTTTTTGACATCAAGGGGTGAACCCTCACCCCTTACTCCCTTGGTTTCAGGCAAAACCTTTAACGCGCACCCCGGACAACTGGTAACGGGTAACGCGCAACGGGCAACTGGTAACGGGTAACGCGCAACGCTCAACGCCCCCTCCCCCTCACTTCTAACAAATAAGAGACATTTTTACCGAATATGAGAAACGCGCGCCTGCGTGTCTGACAGAAACGGGCTTTAAGTTCATTAAACCCAACTTCCAGTTTGGCACATTATATGTATGCTAAAAGGAGATTATTGCGGAATACAATTAATGTCCGGTGTGATATTTACAGTACCAGACAGGTGCAAGAGGTGTTACTCATGCATCCGTGAGTGTCCGGCGAAGGCCATCAGAGTGGTCAACGGTCAGGCGCTCATCATACAAGACCGCTGCATCAGCTGCGGTAACTGTGTGATCGTATGTTCGCAGCACGCGAAAAGCATCATCAGCAACATCGACCAGACCCGTTACGACGTGCTTCCCGATATCGAATCTGAACGGATCGCGATGGTTGCGCCATCATTCGCGGCTGCATTTCCCGATAATTACGAAAAAATCCCGGCAGCTCTCAAGCGTTTGGGATTCGACTCCGTGGTTGAAGTGGCGTTCGGAGCCGATCTTATCGGCAGCGACTATATAGAAGCGGTGATGAATGCCGAAGTGAGGCCCGTGATTAGCACGGCCTGCCCCGCGGTTGCGAATTATATTCAGAAATATGAGCACGACCTGGTGCCGAACCTCGCGAGGATCGTTTCTCCCATGATCGCGCTCGGAAGATATCTGAAGAAGGAAAAAGGGGAGAAGACAAAGATAGTTTTCGTGGGTCCCTGCGTGGCTAAGAAGGAGGAGTTTACCGATTCACCCGTTGAGGGGGTAATTGATTCCGTTCTCACATTTGGTGAGCTGAAGGAAATGCTGCTTGAGGAGAACATCGCGCTTCACGATCTTGATACACTTCCTTTTGATCCGCCGCGTGCAGCGATGGGGAAGGCATTCCCGCTCGCCGGTGGTTTATTGAAGTCGACCGATCTCCCCGGGGATGTGTTGGATGAAGAGATAATTGTGGTTGAGGGGAGAAAAAAAGTTCTTGAAATTATTGATGAGATAGCCGATCACGATATCAACGCGAGATTTGTGGATATTCTTTTCTGCGAGGGGTGTATCTCGGGTCCCGGGGTTGATTCAGACCTGAACTACTACTCGAAACGGGAAAAGGTGATCGAGTTCATTAAAAAAGATCTGAAACAGGTTGACAAAAAGGTCTGGAAGACAAACATTTTCAACAGCCGGGATATCGATTTCTACCGCGATTTCGTAAAAGAGAGCCAGAGGAAACCGGTTCCACCCGATCCGGCGATCAAAGAGATACTGGCCACTATAGGCATCAGGGAGAAGAAAGACGAGCTTAACTGCGGCGCGTGCGGGTACGTAAGTTGCCGCGAGTTCGCGATAGCAATCGCGAAAGGCTTGAGCGAGAAAGAGATGTGTCTGCCCCACCTCCTCGATGAGATCAGGGAGGCATACGACAATCTTCATGAGACCGAGGCAGCACTTCACTCTGCTGAAAAACTCGCCTCCATCGGGCAGCTCGCTGCGGGTGTGGCTCACGAGATAAACAATCCACTCGGCACTATCATGGTGTACGCGGGTCTGTTGAGAAAGCTGGTTGACAAGCACAAAATAGTTGAAGATATCAGTTACGATCTCGATATGATCATGGGTGAGGCGAACAGGTGCAAGGCAATTGTTGCCAACCTTCTTAATTTTGCCAGGCAGGGGAAGCTAAATATCTCAACTTTTGATATATTTGCAGAGACCAGAAACATAGTTAAAAAATTGGACGTATCGGGGAAGTTTACAGGTATTAAACTTATAGACAATCTTCCTAAAACGGGGATGATGCAGGGTGACAGGGACCAGATAGAGCAGGTTATTGCTAACCTGTTAGTGAACGCCGCTGACGCGTTGGCGAAATCGGAAAACAAGGTTATCAGCCTCAGTTGTGACGATCTTGGCGACAGCATCAAGGTTTTTATCGCTGACACGGGAGAAGGAATTGAAAAGGAGAATTACGGAAAACTTTTCACTCCGTTCTTTACAACCAAGGAAGCGGGCAGGGGCACTGGCCTCGGTCTCGCTATCGCCTACGGCATTATGAAGATGCACAAGGGTGATATTGGTTTTGTGAGTGAACCGGGAAAAGGGACGGAATTTTTCATCCGGCTTCCGAAGAAGCAGTTCTTAAATATATGAAGGTTATAAAATGAACTACGAGAAAAAAATATTACTTGTTGATGACGATATAGACATACTTGAACAGAACAAGATATTGTTTGAATCTGAAGGATTCGAGGTTGCAATAGCCGAAACCAGTGACGACGGTTACGAGAAATTCCTCGAATTCAAGCCCGCTTGCGCGGTGATCGATCTTATGATGGAAGAGTACGACTCAGGATTCGTGCTTGCTCACAAGATCAAAAAGCATCCGATGGGTAAAAAGATACCTGTTTACATCGTTACGGCTGTAGCCAGCCAGACGGGGATGCAGTTTGATTCAATGACACCTGAAGAACAGGAATGGATACACGCCGACGACGTTCTGAACAAGCCGGTAGTGCTCGAAGAGATCATATCAAGGATCTCCGACTTTTACGAAAAACAAACCAGTTGATCCGGAGTACCCGGGGTGGAAGAGTCTGACCAACCCGCCAGGATCCTTTTAGTTGACGACGAAGACTATTTAAGGAACGGCGTAAAAAGAATTCTTCAGATCGAAGGATTTGAAGTGGATACCGCTGAAAACGGTGGCGAAGGCATTAAAAAAGGCACCGGATCCGATTTTGATATCGCGCTCCTCGATCTTAAAATGCCCGACATGAGCGGGATCGAAGTGTTGCGCCATATTAGGGAGGTCAGACCCAACACCATTTGTTTCATGGCAACCGCGTACGCGAGCTATGAAACCGCCGTTGAGGCAACAAAACTGGGGGCTGAAGGGTACATCCTGAAGCCTTTCACACCTGATGAACTGATCCACAATATCGAAAAAGGGATGCAGAAGCGCCGGCTCATACTTGAAGCCGAGCGTCTGCGCCTTGAACGTGAAGCCCGCCTGCTTGAGCTCGCCTTCGAAAGAAGCCGGCTTAATACCATAATTAACCTTCTTGCCGACGGAGTACTGGTGATGAACCAGTATGGCGAGATGGTTTACTATAACCCTGCCGCCCTCAGGTTACTCGACCTGGATGAAATTCTACTCGCTGAAAGAATTCTCGAAGTGCTCCCGCAGGAGGTGAGAGAGATAGCCACTGAAATGCTCGGGAAAGAAACCTTTGAAGATGTGGGGCAGTCGGTGCAGTTCAAGATTGCCGGGGCTCAGGAGATGTTCGTTGAGGTGACCTGCTCGCCAATTCCCGATAACGACATGAAGAAAACCGCCGGAATAGTCGTGGTCGCGAAAGATATCACCCAATACAAGCAGATCGAAAACCTGAAATCGCAGTTCGTTTCGATGGTTTCACACGAATTGAAGGCACCCGTGGCGGCGACGATCGGCTTCTTGGACATTATGAACAACCCGAAAATGAATCTGACGGACGAGCAGCGGAGCGATTTTCTCACCCGGAGCACCAGTCGTCTGAAAAGTCTTCTGACCATGGTAAACGATCTGCTTGATATCTCCCGGATAGAGCTCAACACAGTTAAGCGCGAGATAGTTAAACTTGATCTGGCACCACTTCTGGCTGATTCTATCCAGATGATGGAGTTTGAAGCCAGAAAGAAGAACATAACTGTCACGTTCACGAAAGGGGAGTCGGCCTACACTATCGAAGCGGATAAACTCGAGATCGAGAGGGTTGTAACCAACCTCCTTAGCAACTCTATAAAGTACAACCGCGATGGTGGTGAGGTGTTCGTCACGCTTCAGAAGAAGGGGCCCTATGTATTGTTCGAGATCAAGGATACAGGCATAGGTATGAAACCTGAGGAAAAAGAGCGGCTCTTCTCAGAGTTCTTCAGGGCAAAGAATGAGATGACAAAGGGAATACACGGCACAGGGCTTGGCCTTTCGATCGTGAAAAAGACGATCGACTGGTACTCAGGCAAGGTTGAAACTGAAAGTGAGTACGGCAAAGGGACAACCTTCAGGGTTTTTCTGCCTGAAAAAGCCGCCAAAGTTTGATATTTTAATTTACCGGGCGTGCTCTTACGGGCACAGATAACATAACTGCGGAACCAATACAGCATCTTTAAGAGGGTTCCATTCGGGAGAAGTCTCCCTGTTCTTCCGGTTCTTTTTTGATCCGGAATGCTTTGAAATCGTGCAAGAAAGCAATTAAATTGTAAAGGATGAGTATGTCACTCATAGCAATAATTGACGACGACCCGGATATTATCGACGCCACATCATTAGTTCTTATGGCAAATGGCTACACCGTAGCGACCGCCAACAATCCAACCGACGGATACAGTCTTATAAAGGAACGCACCCCCGACCTGATCATCCTCGATGTGATGATGACGGAGCCGGATGATGGTTTCTTCCTCGCGCAGAAACTCCGCCGCGACGGTATTAAAATTCCCATTCTCATGTACACATCTGTTTCCAAGGCTCTCGGTTTTGAGTTTGGAAAGAGCGACATGGTGCCGGTCGACGATTTTGTCGAGAAGCCTGTTTCCGCGGATGTGCTGCTTGATAAAGTTCAAAAACTCCTCAATAAGTAGAGAGAGGTGATGAAATGCTGGAACTTGAAAAGAACAATCTGACCAGGGAAATTGAAGAATTCGCCCTGGCTTATGAAAACAACAGAACCGCGCTGATGCCTCTTCTTGAGTACATTCAGAGCAGATACCACCACATCCCTGATTTTGCTCAGCAGGAAGTGGCGCGCGTGCTCGACATTCACCCGGTTGAGGTTTATGGTGTTGTTTCATTTTACTCATTCCTTAACGAACAGCCAAAAGGCAGAAACATTGTAAGGCTCTGCAAGACGATCGTGTGCGATATGGGTGGGAAATGCGCCGTAGAAAAAGCCATTGAAAGGGAGCTTGGAATGAAGTTCGGCGAGACAAGCCGCGACATGAAGATAACCCTCGAATTCACCAATTGCCTTGGGATGTGCGACCAGGGGCCCGCGATGATCGTGAACGACCGTGTTTACACCCGTCTTGATCCCGAGAAGGCCTGTGCCATTGTCAGGGAGATAAAGTGAGGAGGATGAAATGACACACAACGATATTAGCAACACAATCCATGAATCCAGCCTCCTGTTCTCAAGCTACGAGGCAGGAGCGGGGCTTAAAGCAGCCCTCACAATGTCGAGGGAAGACATTTTGTTCGAACTAAAAGCCTCAAAACTTAAAGGAAGAGGTGGAGCAGGTTTCCCTGTTTCAACCAAGTGGATGCTCGTGGCAGCCGCGAAGGGTGAAGATAAATTCATCATCTGCAATGCTGATGAGGGAGAACCCGGAACATTTAAAGACAGGGTGCTCCTGATGAATTATCCCTTCCTCGTTCTCGACGGAATGGTAATTGGAGGTTACACAGTGGGAGCACAGCATGGATATATTTACCTCCGTGGTGAATATGTTTACATGAAAGATTATCTTGAAGAGTGCCTTCAGGAGATGCGTGACCACAACATGCTCGGTGACAACATACTCGGGAAGGATGGCTTCAATTTCGATATCTCGATAGTTATGGGCGCCGGAGCATACGTTTGCGGAGAAGAAACTGCATTGATCGAATCACTCGAAGGTCAGCGGGGAGAGCCAAGAAACAGACCGCCATATCCTGTAAATACAGGACTTTGCGGTGCTCCCACGACCGTAAACAATGTAGAAACACTTGCCACAGTGCCACACATCATTCTGATGGGAGGAGAGAAGTACGCTGAAAAAGGAACGGCCGGATCAACGGGATCAAAGCTCTTCTCAGTGTCAGGTGACTGTGATCGCCCCGGGGTTTACGAACTCAACTGGGGTGTCACAATAAACGAACTCCTTGAAAAAGTGGGAGCACACAATACCAAAGCTGTTCAGGTTGGCGGAGCATCAGGTATTTGCGTTCCGAAATCGAAATTCGACCGCACCCTGGCTTTCGAAGATGCTGCCACCGGTGGATCGATCATGATCTTCAATGAATCACGGAGCATGCTCCATGTGCTTAAAAACTTCATGGAGTTCTTTGTTGAAGAGTCATGCGGACAGTGCACCCCTTGCCGTTTGGGCAATCAGAAACTGCTTGAGGGGGTTGAAATGATCGAGCATAAAGATTACACCTTCACTCACATAAACAATCTGAAAGAGCTGGCACAAACCATGAAGGTAGCTTCAAAATGCGGTTTGGGTCAGAGCAGTCCTAATCCATTCCTTTCAATCCTCGAGGAGTTCAAGGAAGAGATATTTCTCACCAAATCCAATGGAGGTGTAAAATGAAACATCTGAAAACATCCCGCACGCCGATAAGCCAAAAAGCTTATGTTCCAAAGCCACCTGAGGATCTGGAAACGATCGGCGGAACCGTGACGGTGCAGATAAATTCGAAAACGGTTACAGTTCCATTTGGTACCACAATTCTCGAAGCCTGCCGGATGTCGGATATTTACATTCCGACACTTTGCGCTCATGAAGATCTCGGGATCGGTGGTCACTGCCGGTTATGTCTTGTTGATGTTGAAGGTATGCGTACACTTCAGGCATCTTGCGCCTATCCGATAACGGCACCCATCAAGGTTAAAACATCCACGATTGCTGTAAGAAAAGCCCGCAAACACATCATGGAACTCCTTCTGAGTGAACATGTCGGTGAATGCTACGCCTGCGTGAAGAACGGAAACTGCGAACTTCAGACCATGGCAAGGGAAATGGGTGTTGACCAGTTCACTTTCGGACACGAAAATGTAAGCAAGTTCCCCGTTGACAGATCGTCATATTCCGTGATCCGCGACATGGACAAATGTATCAACTGCCGCCGTTGTGTCAGAACATGTATCGACCTGCAGGAAGTTGGATGTCTTGACGCGATCGGAAGGGGCGCTGAAACACACATTGATACATTCATGGGCAAACCACTTGCCGAAGTGGTGTGCATCAACTGCGGTCAATGCATCAACCGCTGTCCAACGGGAGCACTCTACGCCAACGATCCATCTGATGAGATATGGAAGGCTATCGAAGATCCAACCAAGCACGTTGTTATTCAGACGGCGCCTTCACCAAGGGCAGCGATTGGTGAAGAGTTCGGGCTCGAACCCGGGCATTCAGTTACCCGTGAGCTCAATACAGCACTTCACCGGATTGGATTCGACAAGGTATTCGATACCAATTTTACGGCTGATCTTACCATTATGGAAGAAGGGACTGAGCTCCTTACCAGGATCAAGAAAGCCGTTGTTGATGGCGACAAAGATGTAAAACTGCCACAGTTTACCTCATGTTCGCCCGGCTGGGTCAAGTATATTGAGCACTTCTACCCTGAATATCTTGATCATCTTTCATCGGCGAAATCACCGCAACAGATGTTCGGTTCTATCATCAAAACCTTCTATGCAGAGCAGATGGGTATCGATCCTGCAGACGTGGTAAGTGTTGCCCTCATGCCGTGCTCCGCGAAGAAGTTCGAGTGTAACAGACCCGAAATGAATGCTTCAGGCTTCAAGGATGTTGATTACGGACTTACCGCCCGTGAAATGGCAACCATGATCAAAGAGGCAGGCATGAAGGTTCAGAAACTGCCACCATCCGATTTCGATAATCCTTTCGGACTCGGATCGGGTGCCGGACTTATCTTTGGTGCCACCGGTGGTGTAATGGAAGCTGCCCTCAGAACCGTGTACGAGCTCGTAACCGGCAGGGAAGTACCATTTGAACACCTCCGGATAGAAGCTGTAAGAGGCTTTGAAGGAGTAAAACAGTCTTCAATAAGGCTGGAAGGATGTGTACCTGACTGGTCGTTCCTTGAAGGTGTAACGCTGAAATTCATTGTTGCCCACGGTACTGCAAATGCCAAGAAAGTGATGGAAATGCTAAAAGCCGGTGAGCTTTTTGACGTTCACTTCATCGAGATAATGGCATGCCCGGGTGGATGTCTTGGAGGTGGTGGTCAGCCTGTTCCGACAAACGAGAAGATCAGGAAAGCCCGCGCCAAAGCACTTTATGCTGAAGAAGAGACGCTCCCTGTAAGGAAATCTCACGAGAACTCACATATTACCGAGTTCTATGAGAAGTTCATACCCGAAGGTCCTTGCAGTCACAAGTCGCATGAACTGCTCCATACCCATTACACAAAGCGTGGCAAATTCATAGTATAAGTCGTATCTTATTGCAGAGAGGTTGTTTTTATTTGATTAAAAGCAACCTCTTTTTATTTTAAACATCAAACACTGAAAAAAAAGGAGAAGTTATGGTTAAGTCCGGTTTGTTTCTGGTGATCGCGGGTATGCTCGTTGTTACAGGATGTGTAAAAAAAGTTGAACCGAAGAAAGACCCGGCACTTGAGAAGGCCAAGAAGGAAGCCACAGCCGCCGCGGGTGCATACATGAAAGATCTAAAAGCCATACTTGTGGCAGAAATACAGAAGAATGGACCCGAAAGTGCCGTGAACATTTGTTCTGACACTGCACAAAAGTTTACCAAACACTACTCTGCAACAAAAAAGATGCAGATACGCCGTGTATCTTTCATGAACAGAAATGAAGCCAATGTTCCGGATCAATCAGAGATCATGTGGTTGAAGGAATTTGAGAACATGATGAAAGACGGATCATTCAACAAAGACACGGTGCTTTACAGAGTGGAAAAGAGTGGCAGGGAGCGGATGCTCCATCTGGTAAAGCCGATCATCCTCGCGGAAGAGTGTGTGGTATGTCACGGCAGTGATGAGCAGATACCTGCAGGCATTAAGAAAATTATTTCAGAAAAATACCCTAACGATAAAGCAAAGAACTTCAAACCCGGCGATTTGCGGGGAGCTGTAAGTGTTAAAGTGAAGATATAATTTTTATAAAATTTGTTTAAAGTATCGCTTCTGTTAAAGTGATTTAATTATCAGTTTAAATTATTTATTAAGGTGCTCCGCTTTGCGTAAAACTTTAAGTAAATATTAAAAACTTTTAACCGTGATCTTGTCAAAAAAGAAGTGCTGATAGTCCTGGTAGGGGATCCACTCCCCACCCCATTTCCAGCCGTTCTTTTTGAAAATTTTATAAGCCGGTGAGCCATTGTGGATGGTTCCCGGTCTTTTTTTATCGTAGACCGCGCCTTTGGGAGAAACATATTTCCCGGAGACGAACGGGTTCCAAAGGGGGTTGATATCCAGGGCGAGGCCATTGGCGTGCTTGCTGATGCTCCGGGTTCCTGCCACCAGCCGGTAGTTGAACGCGGAGGTATTGTTCGCTTTCATCGATTTTTCGTCAGACCAGTCGTACTTGCTCATTGGCTCGATCTGTTCGATAACGAAGCCGGAATCGACGAGCTCATGAAATATTTTCCTTATCTGTTGGGCTACATTTTTATGAACTATCAGTGTTCCTTTTTTTATCGTTCCATCAGGAGTGAGATATTCCACTTCAACTGCAGCGAGTATTTCAGAGAGTTTATTAGCCTGTTTTCCGGTTATCAGTTTCAGTTTTATCATCGATTCGAGCTCATTGGCGAGGAAGTTTGTGGTATCCTCCTGAGTTTGAAATACCTTTGCAAAACCGGGATATTGAGCTGAAACATACACTTCACGCGAGAAGGGGAAAAGCGTGACCAATAGCGCAAGAATGGGGATCATTTTCATTTGCGCTTGTTTCCAAACATTCTATATTCAAGAAATACACCTGCCGCCAAGGCGATACCGATAATAATGACAGCCGAAAAAATCGACTCGAACACAGTTTTCATCAGGTACATCGAGAGGATGATGCCCATCAGGAGGGTAATTCCGATAAATCCGCCGGGTTTTTTCATATTTGGAGTTTCTTCAAGTTAATCTGTTAAATTTGGTTGATAAATTTAAATTATTTGTCCCTCTTTTATCAAAACATAAATTACCACCCGTACAGCGAATGATCAAAATCCACAAAAACCTTATTGAAGCAGTTATAAAAACAGTTTACAGCACCGTCATAGAGAACCGGTATGCTGATTCAGCTGTAAACCACATCCTTAAGAGCAACCCCAAATGGGGAGCACGAGACAGGAAGTTCATTGCTGAGGGTGCTTATGAGATAATCCGTAATCTGCGACTGATCTCTTACGCGGCCGGGGTGGGGATGGAAAGCAGAAAGGATGTTGAAAAGATGGTGGCAGCGCATCTTTTTATTCATAGATTGATAGACGAGGCGACATTAAACAGTTATGGACTCGAAAAGTCAAACCTGCTCCGCAGGTACGAAGAAGGGAAGTTGACGGCAAAGATCAGGGAATCAGTGCCCGACTGGCTTGACGAACTTGGGCAGAAAGAACTGGGCAAACGTTGGGAGCACGAGATCAAAGCCTTGAATGAGATGGCAAAAGTGGTTCTGAGGGTGAACACACTGAAATCAGATAAAAGGCGTTTGTCTTCAACCCTCGCGGAAGCGGGTATTAAAACCGCTGCAATTCCGGGATATCCCGACGCGTTGGTTCTTGAGGAGAGGAAAAACATCTTTACACTTGAAGAGTTTAAAAAAGGATACTTTGAAGTGCAGGATGCCACTTCACAAAAGATCGCTTATTTTTCAAATGTCAAGCCGGGCATGAGGGTTATCGATGCTTGCGCGGGTGCCGGTGGTAAATCGCTCCACCTCGCCTCGGTAATGAAAAACAAAGGGAAGATACTCGCCCTTGATGTTGAGCAGGACAAGCTTGATGAGCTGAAACGGAGGGCCCGCCGGAACGGTGTATCGATAATAGAAACCAGGCTATTCGAAGGAAAAAAAGTTATCAAAAGACTTGAGGGAAGTGCCGACCTTCTTCTTCTTGATGTACCCTGCTCGGGTTTGGGTGTGATCCGCAGAAACCCTGATGCCAAATGGAAACTTAAAAAGGAAAGAATTGAAGAGCTGATAAAGATACAGGCTGATATCCTTTCCTACTACTCAATCATGGTGAAACCGGGTGGCACGCTCGTATACGCCACTTGCAGCATACTTCCATCCGAGAACGGGGATCAGGTAAACAAATTCTTAAAAGAGCACCTCGCGTTCGTTCTTGAAGAGGAAGTTTCAGTCTCACCGGCGGAATCCGGATTTGACGGGTTTTATATGGCAAGAATTATCAAAACAAAAGAGACCTGATTGCCGGCAACAATAAATATTTAACATCCCGTTCTGTAATCGCTGTTTAACCCCACTTCAGGGGGAAAATTCCCCCACAATTCCCCAAAATCACAAGATATTCACAAAATTTTCCGTCAATTCCTCTAACCCTTTGCAAAATCTGCAATTAAACGCGATCGCTGAAAAAATTTTTTTACAATTATTTTCAAAATAGCTTGACTATTTGCCAAAATATTCATAAGTTTTGGGGTGAAGTGTGGAAAAGTGGGTAAAATGCCCACAAAAAAACTCAAAAACAAACAAAAGGACCACCCGAGTGTTCAAAGGACACTTTTTACATACTCTGGATTCAAAAAACCGCATCAGCATCCCTTCGAAGCTGAAGCGTTTTATCAGTCCGGCTGCTGAGAACACCCTCGTTCTAACGAAGGGTGTGGGTCTGGAGGAGGTGGGCCATTGTGTAGATCTGTACCCCAAAGATTTATTTGCAACGATCGAGGAAAATCTCTCGAAACTTAACCCGTACAACAAAAACCACGCGCGTTTCATCAGGACCTTCCTGCACAGCGCCGAGGAGCAGACGATGGACGGGCAGTCGAGGGTGATCATTCCGCCACATCTGCTTGAGTATTCGAAGATCGAGAAGGAAGTTTTGATTCTCGGCTCGCTTAACAAGATAGAATTCTGGAATCCCGCGATCTATGAGCAATATGAAAAGGCTTCTTTGGAGAGCTTTGAAAACATTGCCGAAAGCGTAATGCAAATAAATGGACCAATTTCATAGTCCAGTGCTCCTGAAGGAGTCCGTTGACTATCTGATCACAGAGAAAAACGGGGCATACTTCGACGGTACATTTGGCTTTGGCGGGCACTCCCGGCGGTTTCTTCAGGAGCTTGACGGTGACGCGCTATTGATCGGAACAGATCTCGACCAGATCGTCTTCACAAGATCTCAAGAAGAATTTTCAACCGACAGCCGGGTCAGGCTCTACAACTTCAATTTCACAAAGATCGGAATTGCAGCCAAGTTGGAGCAGATCGACGGTTTCAGCGGTATTTTTGCCGATTTGGGGGTTTCATCATATCAGCTTGATGCTGAAGAAGAAGGTTTTTCTTACCGGGTTAAAGCCCCGCTCGATCTCAGGATGAGCAAGGCTGAAGGCAAACCCGCTTCGTGGTTGCTGAACAATCTCGAAGCACGTGAACTTGCCAGAATATTCAGGGAATATGGAGAAGAGATACAGAGCAGTTTCATTGCCAACCTTATAGTGAAATACCGGGGTGTTAAACCCTTCAAAACCACCACTGACCTGGCAGAGCTGCTCGAGTCCGTCACTCCGCAAAAATATTTATTTAATCGGTTATCGAGAGTTTTTCAGGCTCTCCGTATTGAGGTGAACGGGGAGCTTGACTCTCTAATAGAATTCTTAAAAGAATCGGTAACCCTTTTGAAGCCCGGCGGCAGGTTGGTTATTCTTACTTACCACTCGCTGGAAGACAGGATAGTAAAAGAGTTTTTCAAGGAAGAGGAGAAAGGTTGTATCTGTCCGCCGCACTTCCCTGTGTGTGTTTGTAACAAGGTATCAACGCTTAAGATCCTCACTAAAAAACCTGTTTCTCCCTCGGCCGCGGAAGTGGCAACGAACAGAAGAGCGAGGAGCGGGAAGCTAAGAGCGGCTGAAAAGACCTGATCATATGAAGAAATCGTACAAAAAGACACTTGCCGGTTTTCTCGTGTTCGCCTCAATTACAGGGCTGATGCTCTATTATTATATAAGCATGAACATCGAGGCAAACCGCCTTTCGCGTGTGATAGATGATCTGAAACAGGAGATAAAACTTGAAAGATCGGCAATAAATTCCAACAGGGCTGTGCTTGACAAGCTTGTTTCAAAGGAATATTTGATGCCCTTGGCAGCCGAAAAATTCAACCTTAAAGTTGCCGTTGACTCATTGCCTCCTCTGATCCTGTCGGGAGAAGAGATCAGGAAATTTGAAGAAAATATAAACACACTCTCTGAATGAGCTCGAACAGACTTCTCATAGTTATTGCCGGAATGTCGGTTTTTCTTTTGGTTCTCCTGTCGAGGCTGGTTTTTATTCAGGTTGTCAAGGCGGATGATCTTGCATATTTCGCGAAGAAACAGCAGATGGCGATCGAGCCACTTGAACCATCAAGAGGTTCAATATTCGATCGCAACGGCACGATACTCGTGTACAGCAAGGATGAGGTATCATTCGATGTCGACCCCAAGCTCGCGCGGAAGTTCAAAAAAGATTCGCTGATAGCGAAAGTGCTCTCCGATTCTCTTGGATACTCTTTCAGTGAGTTGAAGACAAAAATTGATTCGGCGGAGAAAACTTTCTGCATTTTAAAGAGGGTTGACGCGAAACTTGCTCACAAACTAAAAAGCTTTGTTGCCGACGGTCTTATCTACCGCGAAGACCCGACCAGAGTATATGAGTACACAAATCTTGCTTCTCATGTCACAGGTTTTATCAATTATG
>JAEYUD010000068.1 GCA_023433685.1 Bacteroidota bacterium | reverse complement strand
CTCTCTCCCCTTATATCCAACCTGTAGCCGACATCAGATTTCACTTCAATCTGGCTTGAGCGTCTTTGCTCTTTACGGATCAATTTATTGGAAATCTTCTGACATTCGTCAGTCTTCAGCGAAATTTTCAGAGGTCCCACGGCGATGACAAGAGTTTTTCCATCCGGAGACATCTCTATTACTTCCCCGGCGGTTTCAGAACCTCTTAATTTAACGGTGTCACCAATGTTCAGAGGAGAGGTGTCTTCCTCAGGTTCCACTTGGGTCACAACTTTGATCTTTGCGAGTTTTTGATTCAGTGAATCGATCTTCTTCCCGGCGTTCACGGTGGAAATCTTCGATGCCTGGGTCTCTTTGATCTCTTTAATGACCTTCTGAACCTCTCTGTTTGCTTCTTCAATGAAAACGGAGGCTTTCTCTTTCGCTTCACGCAAGATCTTGTTTTTCTCTTTGTCTAACTCCCGTACCTTTTTTTCATAGAGATTCGCGAGCCCTGTCAGCCTGGTATTTTCTTTTTCGAAGTGCTGAAGTTTCTTCATCAATTCCTGCTCACGTTGCTCAACTTCGAGAAGAATTTTTTCGAGGCCGGCACTAACATCCTGAACAAATCCCGATGCCGTGCCTATAAAATCGGGGCTGAAACCCAGCCGGATCAAGATATCAAACGCGTAACTCGAGCCAGGGATCCCTTGGCGGAGCTGATAGGTGGGTCTGAGTTCATCGGTGTCAAAACTCATTGAAGCGTTATAAAATCCCTCAAACTCCGAGGCAAGAGCCTTAAGCGCGGAAAGGTGAGTCGTGGTGAAAACCAGGCTCCCCGCATTGTGGAGATTTATAAGAATCGCCCTTGAAATGGCGGCTCCAGAGTCAGGATCGGTTCCGGTGCCGATCTCATCAATCAATACAAGGCTCTTATTCCCAGCCTGAGAAATGATATTCTTAATATTTGAAAGATGCGAACTAAAGGTACTAAGATCATCATCTATCGACTGCGAATCGCCGACATCCACCAAAATATCATTAAAAACGTGCAGGTTCGTATCCGGTCCGGCCGGAATATGTATACCTGACTGTGCCATCATCGCGAGCAATCCAATACTTTTAATCAGCACGGTTTTTCCACCCGCGTTTGGACCTGTTATTACAACCGTGTGGCCCGAACCAACCTTTAGGTTAAATGGTACAGTTCCCCTCATTCCATGTTTCTGAATGAGAAGAGGATGCCTCCCACCGTAAATCTCAACAGGCGCTGAAAGATCAAATGTTGGACATGAACCCATAATCTCGATCGAGTAATTTGCCCTCGCGAAAATCGAATCAAGCCTTGTGACGGTCTCATAACTTAGAAGCAGTTCGTCATAGCTCGATCTGATCCTTAAGGTGACTTCTCTTAAAATTCTCTCTATCTCCCTTTTTTCAGAGAAGTTAAGTGATACAATATCATTATTAAGGTTAAGTGTCTCTTCCGGTTCGATATAAACCGTCTGCCCGGTGGAAGACTCGGAGTGGATTATCCCCTTGATCTGGCGTTTGTACTCAACCTTTACCGGAACTACCAGTCTGCCATCTCTGAGTGTAAGATAATTCTCGCGGGTGATCTCTTTTTCAGTGAGATCTTTTACGATCCGGCTGACGTATCGGCGCAGTTCTTCTGACTTTTCCCTGATCTCTCGCCTTATACTTTGCAGAGTCTTGCTGGCGGTATCCTTAATTTCACCAGATGGATCAAAAATGGTGGAAATGTACCTCTCGAAAAGCTTGTCTTCGAACAAAAAATTGCCAAGCTCCCCGACCACCGGAGCGATATCACGATTATTTTTCAGATACTGCTTAAGATTTGTAGAACAGATGGCAAGTTCAAAAATATTGAACACGGCTTTTGATGTGAGTACTGCACCATCCACTTTTGTAAGGTGAAGATCTTTAAGGATGTCGTTTAAAGCCGAAATGGGAGGGTATCCGCGCTCATTGATAAGGTCTTTTGCTTCAGAAACAGCTTTTCCTTCATAAAGTATGGTAGTCTCACTGCTCATCGGTTCAAGGAGATTAACTATCTCTTTGCCACGTTGTGTGTAGCAATATTTAGCTATTTGAGCAAGTACTTTATGGAATTCCAGTTTCTCTTTATTAAACATCTCTCTCCGGAATATGATATGTCATCTTTTAGTCCTGTTTGCGTCTCTGTTTTTTCCGGCTGGAAGAATAGCATCAATTATCGACGGCAAAACACTTTTCACGGAGGAGTAAAAGATCGATTTTTTTGTAGTCTCTTCGGCCGGAAATGACAGTTTGGATGCGGCGAAAAAAATGGCACTGAGAAATATTACTATCTGGATGGTCCCGGCAATTCCACCGATTATTTTATTAACAAGGTGATTTACCTTGTCATGGATTTTAGTGGCTTTTACAATCACCGCGGTGAGCACTTGAAAGAAGATAAAGATGGTGACTCCTCCGATGATACCCGCGGAACCATCGGCCACTCCAAGTAAATTTTTGTACACCGAGCCCATTTCACCCGCAAATTTGATCGCGAGGAAAATACCAAGAAAAAACCCAACCACATCGAAAACTTTTTTAATGAAGCCTTCTTTGTAACCAAGGTAAAATGACGCAAGTGTCAGTAATACAACTAAGATGTCGATCCAGTTCAAGTCGATTAACCGCGCAGAAATTCTTCCACTGCTTTTTTGATTAAAGCACCATCAGCCTTGCCTTTGAGTTCTTTCATTACAGCAGGCATTAGCTTACTGAACTCGCCACCTTTCGCGATTGTATTTGCAGCGGCCACTTCTGCAACTTTGGCTGCAATTTCTTCAGCCGTAAGTTGTTTTGGGAGAAACTCTGATATTATTGCAAGCTCTTTCTCTTCTTTGTCGGCGAGGTCGGTTCTGCCGGCGCCTCTGTAAATATCCATGGCTTCTTTCCTCTTCTTTGCCATCGAGTTCAGAAGGTTTTGCTCATCAACCTCATTCTGCAATTCACCTTTGCCACTTTTTTCATACTCAAGTATGCCGGCTCGGATAGAACGGATTGTTTCAAGGCGAAGTTTATCGCCGCTCTTCATCGCTTGTTTCAATTCTTCATTGATCTTGTCTTTCAGACTCATTTTTCATCCTGTTTACTTTTTGATGAAATGTAGTTAACTCTTAAACATTTTGCTTTTCGTAGCTCGAGTTGTACCTTCTCGACGAGTGACATCGGCACATTTTTATCGACTCTCAACTGCACAACCACATTGTTCATACGGGCTCTAATAACTTCAAATTTTTCCCTGATATTCTCAACTCCAACCACCACGTCATTTACCTGGATCCTGCCATCCCTGCCGATGTAAAGCCAGGCATTCAGTCGTCTGTTATCAAATTTCTCGGAAGTGGTGGCTTCGGGAAGGTCATACTGCACTTTAACATCAATCTCCTTCAGCACGGTGGAAACCATAAAAAACAAAAGTAGTATGAAGATAATATCAGGCATTGATGCCAGGGGAATCCCGGGCTTCGAATCTTTTCTTTTCTTATTACCCGCAAATCTAATCATTATTCTTTAATTCGCCTACTGTGATAAGAACAGGTACTTTGGCAGAAATAGTGCTTTTTTCCTCTTCTGTGAGCGTTTTAAAGGGCTTTCCAAATTCCTTTCGGGCTATTTCATCCTGAATGACCCTGTAACCCCGTTTCACTTGATCGAGAGCAGTAATGTACTTGCTGTACGGCACTTCACCTGAGTAAAGCAGCAAAGTCACCGGTTTATCTTCGTCAGCAAACCCGACCGCTTCCCTCGCTTTCGACGAGACGACGGAGAATATATCGCCCGGCGAAGCGGACGCGCCATTCAGTGTGATTTCATTTGGAAGGATTTTAATCTCTGTTACCCTTTTCTTTTCGATCTGCGCAGGTGCTTCTTGCGGATTGTACTCCGGTAGGGATAAACTGATCCCTGTATCGATATCGATCGTTGCAGCAACTATGAAAAAGATAAGTAGTAAAAAGGCAATGTCAGACATTGAAGCAAGCGGGACATCGGGAAGCCCTTTTCTTCTGCGTCTGATCAGACTCATTTATTGTTCGCGGGTTTTATTCTTTATTGAGTAAAGACTGTCGATCAATTGTACCGAGCTTACTTCCATGTCGGAGATCAGGTCATCGATCCGTGATATAAAGAAGTTGTAGAAAACCTGAAGTATCATTGCGACCACGAGACCGAAAAGCGTTGTAATAAGAGCTTTGGCTATACCACCTGCAACGATTGCCGGTGAAATCTGATTAGCTTCTTTTATTGCTTCGAAGGCCTCTATCATTCCCTGAACAGTTCCGGTGAAGCCAAGCATGGGGGCGAGGGCTATGCAGAGAGATATCCAGATCATTCTTTTTTCAAGAAAACCGGTTTCTATGCTTCCATAAGTCATGATCGCTTTCTCCACCGACTCAAGACCTTCGTCGAACCTTTGAAGTCCCGCGTGAAAAATGGAAGAGACTGATCCTGGATTCTGCTCACAGATTCTTTTCGCCCCTTCCACCCCATTTGATTCGATCTCTTTTTTGATCTGGTCAACAAAAGTACGTGTATTGATCTTCGACTTTCTTAATGTATAAATACGTTCAAAGCTTAATACCAATCCCACAATAAAAGCGATAAGGATTGGGTGCATAAACTCGCCACCATCAATATACATCGAAGCCAAAGAATTCATAACAAGTCTCTTGGGTTAGTCAGAATTGGAAACAGGGAAACGGTGTTTCAGTTTGAAAATGTTTCCGGAAATAAAATTGTAATTTTCAAATATTGAGAGGATAAATCTTGCGGTTTCAGCAGGTTTCACCAAAGTTTCAATCAAATCCGGGTCAATCCATTCCCGGTTTTGAGGAGTGTCAAGTATGTAAGGGGCGATCGCGTTTACGCTCAGATTGATGTCCCTTCCCTCTTCAGCTCCGGCTTCTACAAGGTATGAAAGCGCGGCTTTCGAAGCACCATAGGCTGCTCTGCCACCCTCTCCCCTAAAAGCGGAATAAGCGGATGTGAACATCGCTGAACCACCCGAGCTTACCGAGACCTTTTTCTTGAACTCGGCAAGAATATTAAAATTGGAGATGTAATTCATCGAAACCATCCGAGCTATATCATCGGGTGAGGTTTCTTCAATGTTTTTACCACCGGTGAAACCACCAATGGTACTGAAAAGGAAAAGAAGCTTGCCCTGCATTGGTTTTACAACGCTCATTGCCTTATTTACATTGTCGGCAACTGAGAGATCGCCCGTTTTTATCGATATCTCTTTATCATTGGACTGTTCCTCCAGATGCATGTCAAAAAGATAAAGACGGTCGAACCCCGCGGTTCTGAAAACTTCTGTTACCTTCGAACCGAGGGCGCCTTTACACCCGAAGAGCAATGCTTCTTTTATAATCATGGGTTACATCCCGGCATTCGATTCGTCTTTTTCGCCCGAACCGGAGAGCGCTACATTACCTTCTTTTATATGCTTGTATAGCATATCATTTTCGATGATGTAGTGGAATCTTTTTGTGAATTCGTCAAGCGAAATGCCGCATGTGGCAGCAAATTTTGCGAGTTCATGCGGATCTTCAAAATCTGAACTGCTCAATCTGAGCATGTACCTTCTGGCTATCAGGAATGACTCATTTGATGGATCAACCATTCTTACCTTTGTTTTCTTTGTCTTCGGATCAAGAATATCCTTGAAGAAAAGAGGAACGAATTTGCCACCCTGAATTGATACCATCGCGGCATTTCCACCATTCAAAATGAACTGCGCGGCAGAATAACCAAGATCTCTTGTGTATTCCATGTCAAAGGGAATCGGATCCGCGCATCTCAACTCATATCCGATATTCTTTGCGACGATCGTTACTTTATGACCAAATTCTTTAAGCCTGTCTTGTACTTTGGCTTTAAGTATCTCGCCAAGATTAACTTCTGCTATCCTGATATTATCATGGGCATCCCTTTCAACCTCTCCAAGGGCGAGAAGTTCTTTGGGGTCAAGGTGCTCAACCAATCCTTCAGCAAGAATGGCAACTCCGTCCATTTTACCATAACTGATACGCTTGATTATAGCGCCTACAAGAATATCGATAATGTGATCGAGCTTTATAGTCTCGCTGGGGAATTCTTCTGGTATGAGTGTAAGAGTGGCACCGGCAGCCTTCCCTATTCCAAGGGCAAGATGTCCGGCTTTACGGCCCATGGTAACAACAAAATACCACCTTGAAGTGGTCTGGGCATCAACCATGAGGTTTTTAACAATTTCAACACCGATGTGACGAGCGGTTTGGAAACCAAAAGTGGGAATTCCGTGCGGAAGATCGAGGTCATTGTCGATCGTCTTTGGAACGTGAACCACTCTGATCCTCCCGGCAGCCATTTCTTCCACTTTCATAGCGGAATACGCTGTATCATCACCACCGATGGTGATAAGTTTATCGACATTAAGTCGCAGCAGTGAAGTTACTGTGTTTTCGAGATGTTTTTTATTTTTTGTGGGATTTGCTCTGGAAATGCCTATAAACGATCCGCCACGGAAGTGGATACGGCTGACTTCATCAATCGTCAAAGTGTGGCAATGACCAATCTCGCCTTCCATTATCCATTGGAAACCGTCTTTTATTCCAATTACTTCTATTCCTTCAACAGCCGCCCTGATCGTGGCACTGCTGATAACACTGTTGATTCCGGGAGCCGGTCCGCCACCAACCAAGATTGCAAGTTTTTTCGGCGCTATCATTTTAAGTCCTTATGGTTATTTAGCACTTCATTTGTTAAGTATGACTTTGACCACCTCGTAGTATCCGGCTTGCCCGATCGTTACAAAATAAACACCACTTGCCAACCCGTTGGTATTGATGCTTGTTTCATAAGAACCGGGATTTTTTTCTGATCTATCTAATACTCTTACCAACTCTCCTGAACTGCTGAAAACCTTGATCTCCGTGGGGCCATCAGCAGGAATGTCGTAAGATACTTTGAACTCACCATTGAATGGATTAGGATAACTTTTTATATTAAAAGACTTTATGGACTTTTTTTTTAAGCCGGTACCCTCATTTTCTTGAACCGACGTAACAACTGGTGAAAGTCGTCTGTTCAAAACAACCATTACTGCATCCGCGCTTACCAACTTTCCTGTTGAAAGCCCCTCATTTGAGAGTCTAACAACGTTTCTGCGGCCCGCCTTCAGATAATGATCACCGATCTTGTACCATCTTCTCAGATTAACATCGTTCTGATTAATAAGATATGTTGAGCTGCTTCCGGATGAATCGATCACACTGTATTTAGCGGAATCGGTTCTGTTTACCGCGGTAACATTAAATGCATAAACCTCATAGTACCCATCCACGGGGACATCCACATAATAATTAACAGAAGCTTGTGCAGAATTATCAGCGTAAAATGATGGTCCGTTAAATCCAAATACAGTGCTTTGAATCCAGTTTCCGGCTCTCATCGCGTTCGCCTGGTCGCTCATTTCAACTATCTTGTAAAATTCTCTCCAGTTGGCTGTGGAATGGGGAGGATAGCTTGGGGTTTGGTAAATATTTTGCTTGATATATGGGAAAACAGGGCCAAGGTCGGTAAAGTACCAGATCGCGTTACCCTTAAACCCCTTGGTTTTGGTAACATTAACAAAGTTGGATATCTCCTGATTCGTAATACTTACACTATTGGGAGATATCGCGAAGGCAGGATAAATTTTATTTTTATCGGGTACCAGTTGCAAAATATAATCAAGAATCGCGCCGAAAGAGAAAGACGAGCCAACATACGATTGCACTTGCACATTGTCAACCGACCCGTCACGAAGCCAACCAACCCAGTCCTGACAGAAATTAACATACGAAGTGTAGCTTCCAGAAGCATACAGTGATGGCGCGTTTGAAATATTCACGTGAGGGTTGATGGTTTTGATCGAATCTTTCACCCTTACCATGAACTGATTCAGGTTATTTGCTCTCCATCTGATCCAGCTTGTGTCAGCATAATTTACAGGTGGTGGATTTCCATTGTTTTGAACGCGATAAAGGCTGTCAGTATATGCGTCATAACCATACTGGGTGCTCGAGTACCTGATCCTGTCGAGTTCAATACCATCGACATCGTAATTTCTGGCTATCTCGGTGCACATGGCAATAAGAAAATTCTGCACTTCAGGTTTGGTGTGTATCATCCAGTAGAAATTCGAGCCGTCGATCTCACCACCATCTAATTTCTTAGCCACCCAGTCGGGATGCGAGTTGAAGATGGGTCCCTTTCCACCGGGAGGCTGATTACCGGTCCACCCGCCAACAAAGCCGTACTCAAACCAGGCTTCAACGTGTAACCCTCTTTTATGCCCTTCAGCTATCGCCTCGGCAAGCAC
>JAEYUD010000065.1 GCA_023433685.1 Bacteroidota bacterium | reverse complement strand
ACAGTGATATTGGTACACGACTCCTGTATGATCCTGAAAAGGGCAGTGGCATGGTGTTTTTCAAGTTGAACAGAATCAATGTTCTTTTTCAGAGTGAATTTTACACCTGACCGGGCTGCTGACTCTTCAACCAACCATTCCACTGCCGCGACAAACCCGAGATGATCCAGCACTTCAGGCCTCAACTCTGTGATTATCCGGCGCAAACGTTTAACTGTTGAGTCGATCCTTTTTCCCATCGAACTGATCTCTTCCAACAGTTTGTCGCGGGTGTCGTCCGATAGTCCATGCCCGAGCAGCCCCCTCATGATGGCGAGGTCCATCTTTAGCGATGTGAGCACCTGCCCGAGTTCATCGTGTATCTCGCGGGCTATGGCTTCCCGTTCATTCTCCGTTGCCACTTGAAGGTGAAGCGCGAGTGCTTCAAGTTGCTCGTTCGCGTCTTCGAGCTGCTGCCTCAGTTTGGTTTCATCAGTTATGTCTGAAAAGAAAACCGCGATTCCTTTTTTTACAGGGAACATTTTATTCTGAAAATAGGCGTCCCACTCGGGGTAATAGTCAACGCTTGTCACCGGTTGACCTGTCCTCAGGACTTCATGAAATGAATTCCAGAATCCGGATTCCTCAACCCCCGGAAACACTTCCGTTGATTTCAGCCCCGCCAACTCCTCTCTCGATCTCCCCAATAGCGACATCGCCTTTGAATTTACAGCGAGATAGCGCATTTCTTTATCGAAAAGAATGAACCCGTCTGACATCCCTTCGCGCAAACTCTCAAGAAATGCCTCCGATTCCGCCAGCCTCCCGGCGTACGAGGCTTGCTGCCTGCTTAAGATCAGTGATACTCCGAGCCCCGCCGCGGCAAGTGTGATAAATATGATAATAGTTAATAGTATACCGATAGGAATCAATGGTTTAACCACTGTTCCCTGAGGTAACGAAAAATAAAGGAATAAACCGGAACCGATGTTCTTAAAGTAGCCGATCTTGTCAAGATTGTCGAACCCTTCCCCATGTACCTCACCGCCGCTGTTTTCACTTGCCAGGGTATAGACCGTCTCAGGAATTGTCGGGGGATCGGAGAGCTTGAGCCCTGAAAGAGGTTTTAGCGTATCGAGAAGGGAGAAAAGCGTATCGCGGGTGAAATAGAAAACCCTTATCGAAGGCACATTGATTCGCTGGTCTGAATTCTGTAACAGGTCAATCAGATTTTTCCTCACCGGGATCCGCTGATATATTATTCCGGCCACCGGTTTGGAAGCAAGTGGCACCGGGGTAAGAATAACCAATGCAGGTTCGGTGTGGGAGAGTTCATCGTAAATTACAAGCTGGGAGTTGGACTGTATGACCATTTCGGCGGCTTTTTTCCCGTCAATGTACTCAAGGGCTTCGCCGGTCAGGAGCCTGGTTTCCCCCGAATTTGAAAGAAGGGCGATCGTGCTGTAATCGTGATTGAAACGCAGATCCTCGAAAATACCGGTCAGGTTTGTCTTGCTTTTATTCATAAAAACAAAACCTTCACCGGTGATCGACTGGATCAGCTCCGGGCTCTTTGCCAGGTATATCCCCTCGGCAGCCCTCTCCTTTATCCAGGATGCAAGTTGCTTCGACTTTTCCTCCGCGATCGCTCTCGACTGAACCATGCCATGATTTATCAGGTCAGATCTGGTGTTATAATAGTAGTAAACAGCCGCGGCAACAGTTATCAACGTAAGCGCCGCGAATATCGAGAACACGCCCCGGCGGTTCTGTTTCAATTCTATATCTTGGAGTTCCATGGGTACCGGAATAAAAGTTGTAGTTTGGAATTGAAGGTAATAAATGAGGGGGATAAAAACAAAAAACCCTTGCAAGGGTTACTTACAAGGGCTTTGTTTTTGGAGCTGGTGAAGGGATTTGAACCCCCGACCGGCTGATTACAAATCAGCTGCTCTACCAGCTGAGCTACACCAGCATTCCATAAAATTTAGATTTCAAATATAGCCATTTTCCAAATTCCAGGCAAGACTCGACACGAAAATTTTTATGTTTTTACTTACTTTGAGAATGTGGCATCAACAATTCTGATCTCTTCCGGGGCGGAAATGTCGCCGAGAATGGTCGAGACAACCGGTTTGGCAAATAACTGAACGTTAGATGAACCACTTCCCACGCCACTTACCTGAAGGGCAAGGTTCAGCAGGCTTTCGTAACCCTGATCTTTTATCACCTGAAGAAGATCGACCGACATGTCGAGCGGTAGCACTGCTGTCTGTCCGGTGCCCGGGATGGTAACTGGACTCTTAATGTTACCTCGCACCAGTTCATGGTTGTCAACCACGAAACGGAAGGGGAGCGACTTTAACTGAGCGTCGGTCTTCGACGATCCACCCGTTCCATCGTTGGGGTTGAGCGCCATAAGATTGAGCGTAAAAGTTAAAGGAAGCGAACCTTTGAAGAACGACTCGGTAACCTTTGCTATCTCAAACACATTCAGATCGCTCAACGATTTTTTTCCGAGAAGTGGAACACCGGCGATCGATATCTGTGATACTCCCTGCATCTTGAACTGAAGTCTCGCGAGGTTCATAAAACTCTGCACAATACCACACCCCGCGAATGTGAACACCATTGCGGTTATTAGAACGATAGACACTTTTTTCATCTGGATTTCTTCCGCTTTTTGTTTTCAAAATTTCATTTTTAAAGTTAATAAATTCACTCAATAACCACATCACACTTATTGATATTCCACTGATTAAAGGCACAAATAATAGTTCAAAATTAATTAAATTAACGGTCGATTTTTTTAAACGAAATCCAAACCTCTTTAATAATTGAGTCATATATGCGCTTTGCGAAGTTTGTTGCCTTGTTTGTGATCAGCCTGTTCACTTTTCCTTTCGCGCAAGAGGGGAATGCCCTGCTGAGTTCACCCAAGTCAGATGTTTTTATGCAGGGTTTTTACTGGAACTCACCCCCGGGAGGTATCTGGTGGGACTCCCTCGCGGCCGTCTCAACAAGGCTTGCCTCAGCAGGATTTGGTGCCATCTGGTTTCCTTCTTCCTCAAAAGGTGCCGGCGGCGGTTTCTCAATGGGATACGACCCCTATGATCATTACGACTTCGGTGACTACAACCAAAAAGGAAGCCTCGAAACTCGTTTCGGCAGCAAATCTGAACTTAAAAACGCGATAAACTCTTTCCACAGCGTGGGTATGCAGGTTTTCGCCGACGCCGTGGTAAGACACATGATGGGTGGCGAGCAGAAAATACCTTATGAATGCCGTCCGATGAACAATGGAGCCTACATTGTTCCGGATTCAGCTTATATGCTTTTCAACTATCCTTCTGGCCCGGGCAGATTCAAAAAGAACGCCGGTTCTTTCTACCCGAATGCCACGAATTGCTGGGTTGATCCGCTTTTTGTTCAAACCGACCCTATCTTTAGATTCGGCGAGTGGCTCGACCACAACAAACAGAGCGTGAAAGACTCACTAATAGCCTGGGGCAGATACCTCAGGGAAGAACTCGGTTACGATGGCTTCAGGCTCGACGCGGTTAAATCAATAAACCCCGCCTTCATGGCTCAATGGCTGAACGGCTCGAACCCCGGTGGCTACGCGGTTGCCGAACTCTGGGGCTCCACTTCCGAAATAGGAAACTGGCTACAGGTGGCAAAATATCAGAACGGCGCCAACGTGGCAATGTTCGACTTCCCCCTGCGCTATAACCTCCGCGACATGTGCAATACCACCAACGGCGGCTTCAATATGAACAACCTCGACGGCGCGGGCCTCGTCAACTCCGGTTTCTCCGGGTTTGACGTCTCAACCTTCCTCGAAAACCATGATTTCGACCGGAAAGGGTGGGATGGAACCATCGACTCGGGGCACGACCCCGTTATTTATGACAAAGCTCTCGGATATGCCTACATCCTCTTCTCCGAAGGGAGACCTTCTGTATTCTTCAAAGATTATTTCGACTATGGAGTTGGCGGCAAGATCGACACCCTCATCTGGATCCGTCAGAACTTCCTCGGCGGCGGAACTACTAAAAGATCGGGCCTGAACCCTTGGTACATCCGTCAGGATGGCAATACTGATCAGGGCACCCTCTCCGGTGATATCTACGTCGCTAAACGTAACGGTTATGGCGATCAGCCGGGCGGTTACATCGTCATGAATGACAACCCGACACAGTGGATCGATGTTTGGGTGGATACAGATAAACCTGTTGGCACCTGGTTCAAAGACTATACCGGAAAAGATGTTAACAAACAGGTTACCACCGGAATTGGCGGCGGCCCGAACCGCATAAAGCTTTGGGCTCCACCCAGAAGTTACACTGTCTATGTGCCTGACACAACCAGATCGCTCAACTATCCGCCGGTTCTGCTCCCAATAGCCGACCAGGTTGGATATACAAACTCGGTCTTCAGTTATCAGGTTAAAGCTTCGGATGCCAACGATAAAGTTCTTGCTTACACTCTCACCGGGCACCCGGCATGGATGTCGATTGGCACAACTGGGCTCATCACCGGAATACCCGCTTTTGCTGATACCGGCAGGGTAAACGTGGTTGTTACAGTTACCGACCCCAAGGGTCTCTCGGTTAAAGACACTTTTAACGTTGCCATTTTCAGAAATCTTGCACCTGTTATCGGAACGATCTCCGACACCACCATCAAAGCCACGGTCAGATATGAATATCAACCATCTGCAAACGACCCCGATGGCGATACACTTCGTTTCTTCTTCGCTCAGGCTCCCAATTTCCTTAATGTTGATGCTGCCACCGGCAAGATCGTCGGCACCCCTTCGATCAGCGATACCGGTTATTACCCGGTTCAACTTAAAGTTACCGATGGGAAAGGGGCCTTCGGACAGGCAAATTATAACCTCACCGTCCGCGCGAATCTTGACACTGTTATTGCCACTTACGGCAAACCGGTGATAGATGGCAATATAATTAAAGGTTCAAGCGACTGGCGGCCCGAATGGCTGATAGTTGCCGACTCAGACACCGACAGTTACTGGGCACCTGCCGACTCGATTAACAACGAACTCTTCGGCATCTACTCAACCTGGGACGCGGATTCAATCTACTTCGGTGTTGACTACAAGCTCTTTGACACTTACAATACCATGATGCTCTATATCGACGCGGGTATTCCCGGTGGCATGACCAACTTTAACTCCCAGCAGGGTTACTACGGCGATTATGCCAAAAATTTCAGGTTCAGGTCTGCTGACGCGATCGATTTCTTCATTCCTGCTTATCACATCACCGCTCCCGGAATGTACAAAATTGTTGACAGTACAAGCGTTAACATGACAAACAAGGTTAACGCGAAGAGGGGGGCAAACGCCATGGGTGCCGAAGTGGCGGTCGCCTGGAACGATCTTTATGGTCTCGGTGTGGGTCTCCTGCCTCCGGGCGTTAAACTGAAAGTTGTCGCGCTTATTGCCGGTGGTCTCAACTACGGCGCCGGTGATTCCGCACCCGACAACCCCGATGTTAATGGCAACGCGGGTCCCGACTCCCTGATCAACCTCGCTTTGATCGAACCTGACAGGAACAACGACGGCTTCCCGGATCCGACCCTTTTTATTTCGGATATCAAAGAAGTTCATGGTGAGACACTTCCAAAAGAATACTCGTTGGGTCAGAACTACCCGAACCCGTTCAATCCTTCAACCATGATACGGTTCACGCTTCCAGAGAGAACACTTGTTCAGGTCAGGATATTCGATGTTCTCGGAAGGGAGTTGCTAACACTCGTGGATGAGGAAAGGGCGGCAGGTACCTGGGAGGTCAGCGCGGATATGTCGCAATTTTCAAGCGGTATCTATTTTTATCAACTCGTGACCCCGAAATTCTCCGAGGTCAGAAAAATGATGCTCGTAAAATAGCTCAAAAAAGGAAAAGTTGAAAAAGGACAATATTATCGGAGGAAAGCCTCAACCTGGAGAAAGTCCTGAAAATCAACCACACATAACCGTTGAAAACGCGGTGGAGTTGATCAATGAGTTCTTTTCCAAGATCTCCCACGAGATCAGAACTCCGGTTAACGCCCTGCAGCAGGCTGCACGCCAACTTGAAAGTGAGCTGCAGTTCTTTAATAACAACGATATTACGCGCCTTACCACGATCATGGTGGAGGACAGCGAGAGGCTCGCCCGCACAGTCGATCTCCTCGTCAACTTCGCCATGATCCGCTCGGGTACCTACAAGGTGAAAAAAGAAAAATTCGACCTCTTTCAGGAGGTGCTGACCAAGATTGTCGCCTCCCGCAAAACATTCGCTGAAAAAAAGGGACTCCGGTTCCTCATAAACTCTTCAACCCTCAACACCGAAGTGGTGGCTGATGTCTACTCCGTGACGCACATCCTCTCTAACATAATCGATAACGCGGTGCTCTTCACCAAGGAAGGTATGATCGAAATTGAGATTACCCGCCTCACTGAGGGGAACCTCATCGTCTCAATTATCGACTCCGGTATCGGCATTGACCCCGGCTATATTAACGAAGTGTTCAATCCCTTCTCCCAGGAATCAAAAGGCTACACCCGTGAATATGACGGTATCGGCCTCGGCCTCCCCGTAGCCAAAGGCTTCTGTGAACTTAATAATATCGAATTGAAGATCAGCTCACAAAAATATGCCGGAACTGTGGTGAGTTTGAAGTTTGAAGTGTGAGGTTTTAATTAAACCGCAGAGAGTTTAAATTAAACCGCAGAGTTCGCAAAGACCGCAGAGAGATTTGGGTAAATAAAAGTTTTAAATCACCACAGAGCACACAGAGCACACAGAGGGAGATTTCAGATTATTAAACACCACAACGAGCATGGAACAATTATAGTTTTTAAATCACCACAGAGCACACAGAGGGGAGGTTCAGAGACTTTTGATAACGAATTTCTCAAAGTCTCTCTATAATATCATCTCTGTGTTCTCTGTGGTTTAAAAGAATCATAAATTTAAGAACTCCCTCTGTGTTCTCTGTGTGCTCTGTGGTTTAAAAGAATCATAAACTTAAGAACCCACTCTGTGTGCTCTGTGGTTTAAAGGAATCATAAATTTAAGAACCCACTC
>JAEYUD010000091.1 GCA_023433685.1 Bacteroidota bacterium | reverse complement strand
GACTCCGAGACTTCGAGACTTCGAGACTCCGAGACTTCGAGACTCCGTGACTCCTCCAGCACATGCCCATACTCTTTCATATACGCTCCGCACCCCGCGGAGTTGGAGATTATATAGTCAAATTTGTAGTTGCTGAACTGATCATACGTTTTTTGTGCAAGTTTAACGGCTTTTTTCTGCTCACCATTGTGGGCATGAAGTGAACCGCAGCAACCCTGGTTCCGGGGGATGATTACTTCGCAGCCGTGCTGAAGAAGTACATTTAAGGTATCGGAATGAATATCTGCAAAAGCGACATCCATGAGGCACCCGAGAGGCAGGAGTACTCTGTACCTTACTGCTCCGGCGGGAGAATAAACCTCTTCCATAACGTCACTGCTGAATCTTTTCGAGATCGCGGGTGAAAGCTGGTCGGCTTTTTCGAGTCCTGTTCCGAGTATCTTGAAAAACCCGGCGCTGTGGAGGAATCTTTGCAAACCTGAATTCTGATAAAAATAGAGGAATTTCGCTACGAGTTTTAATAGTGGTTGATGAGCCAGCACAAAATTAAGCCCGAATCTTCTGAAAAAGCGGTTCTTCAGCGGTTCGAGGTTTTTCCGCGATACTTCCTCACGCGCGGCTTCAACTATTGCTCCATATTTCACCCCGGCCGGACACGCGGTTTCGCAGGCTTGACAGTCGAGACAATAGTTGATCTCATTTATAAATGTATCATTTATCTCGAGTTTACCTTCCGCGACCGATTTTATCAGTCTGATCCTTCCCCTGGGCGAGGAAGATTCGAGTTTGGTTACATTATAGGTTGGACACGTGGGAAGGCACATACCACAGTGCATGCACTGGGTAAGCAGATCGTCAGAAACAAACGCTCTCTGAAGGGTTTTCTGTAGATTCGACTCGTTCATTTCAATGCGAATGCGGATGAGGTTCCGCGGGGATGTCTTCCCTTTTGCGTGGCATTGCCCCCTCACAGTGAGGCCTCATCGTTATTATCTTTCCCGGATTAAGGATGTTGTTTTCATCCATTACAGATTTCAGTTTTTTCATGAATTCGAGCCCGGTTTCACCTGCCGCTTTACCGAGAAATTCTTTCTTTGCCAGACCGGTTCCGTGTTCACCGGTTATGGTACCGCCAAGTTTTATAGCCTCATAAAAAATAAAATCGAAAGCGCGGTGGGCATTTTCAATTCCGGTGGTATCCCGTTCGTCGGTGAGACAAGTTGGATGCAGGTTACCGTCACCGGCGTGGCCAAAGTTTCCGATTGTTACATCAAATTTGCGGGTTGCCTCTTTAACTTTTTCGATCATCACGGGGAGCTCGCTCCGCGGAACTGTCGCGTCTTCAAGAATTGTAGTGGGTTTTACCCTTGCGAGGGCACTGAAAGCGCTTCGCCTCGCCGCCTTTAGAGTGAGGGCCTCGCTCTCGGAAGATGCAACCCTTACAAAGGTTGATCTATTCCGTTTAAGAGCGTCAAGCACCCTTGCGGCATCTTCATCCACTTCGGCACCTTTACCATCAAGTTCAATTATCAGTATCGCTTCACTGTTGCGGGGGAGACCGATCCGTGTATAGTCTTCCACGCAATTAATCGTGGTGTGGTCTAAAAATTCCATCATTGCCGGCACGACATGCGCGGCGATGATATCTGAAACTGCTTTGCCGCTGTCGAGCATGGAATCAAAATAAGCGGTCATCGTTATCGATTTTTGCGGTTTTGGGATCAATCTTAAAAGAATTTTCGTGAACACCCCAAGCGTTCCTTCACTTCCGATCATCACATCACGCAGATTGTAACCGGCGACATCTTTCACATTTTTACCGCCGGATCTGAGCAATTCTCCATTTGGAAGTATTGCCTCAATGCCCAGAACGTAGTTCTTGGTCACACCGTATTTTAATCCGCGCAAACCGCCGGCGTTCTCGGCGACATTTCCCCCGATGGTGCAAATCTTCATACTCCCCGGATCAGGGGGGTAGAATAAACCGGTCTTCTCCACTTCGTTCTGGAGTTTTTCTGTTATAACACCGGGTTCAACCCATGCGGTAAGATTTTCATTGTCGATCTCAAGTATGCGATCCCATTTGGTCATCACCAGCACAATCGAATTCTCAACAGGCACCGAACCTCCACTAAGCCCTGTGCCCGAGCCACGGGGAACTACCGCGAACCGCTCGTGATTGGCGAGCTCCATAATTTTCGCGATGTGTTCGGGGGATTCAGGAAAAAGAACGGCTTCGGGGAGTTGCCTTAAAAGGGGTGTGCCATCGTATGAGTATGCTTCACGGTATACAGGATCCGTGAGAAGGTTCTTCCTGCCAACTATCTCCCCTAAAGCGGAGAGAACTGAATCTTTCATTTTACAAATCTTTGTATGACAAATTTTACCGCGTAACCGGTTGCCAAGGCGATCACCAGATAAGTTGTGATAAGTTTTACCCCTTCCATCGTAATTATAAATGTTGATTTATAACCACGCCAGCCGCAGTTAGTGCAGCGGTAAACCTTGAACCAGGTGCCGGCTTTCACAACAGCTTCAATCACGCTTCTGGTTTTCGACCTGCGAAGTGTGTTGTACTGATTACATGACGGGCATTTTGAAAACGATGCGTCCCTGCGAAATCCTACTTTTTTTGATTTTAATCTGCGCTTTTGAGCCATTTATTTTATTGCCAGTATCTTTCGGTAAAGTTTTTGATCGTTAATTATTTCTAATGCGGTCTTGAACCTGACATCCCCCTCAAGCATGTATCTGATACGGTAACTGTTATTGTAGTATCTCGCGGAGAGTTCGGTCATCAGTTCATTAACTGTTTCATCCCTATATGAGTCCAGCAAACTTTTTGAGAGGCTTTCAAGCTCTTCGGTTAAACTGTTGATTCTCGTCTGCAAATGTACGTAATTTTTGTCTCGTCCGAAAGATTCGGAGAGCTCTTTAAGCTGTTTGGAAGCGGGATTCGAATATGAATACTTCTTTTTTGCTGTAAAATCCTTGAATTCCGCGAAGAGCCTTCCCTTTTCAATGTTATTGAACGGGGTGTTCTTGTTCTTCTCGTAGAAGAGATTGACGAACTCAAAAATCAACCCACGGGCAAGAAGATCTTTAATTATTCCGGGTTTCTCACGGTCGTTAACCATTGAGTCAGGTGTCACCCCTCCCCCACTGTAAACCAACCTGCCATTTTTTGTTTTAAACACTGAAGTGAGAACAGAATCATGCCTTCCGATAACCTTGTTATGGTTGGCATAATCAATTTTTTGAATGCTTCTGCCGGATGGCGTGTAATATCTGGAAGTGGTGATCTTCAGTGAAGTGCTGTAACTTAATGATGTTACGGTTTGCACAAGTCCCTTGCCAAATGAACGTTCACCAACGACAACAGCGTGGTCGTTATCCTGAAGTGCTCCCGCGACTATCTCGGAAGCCGAAGCGGAACCGGTATCAACCAATACGACCATTGGTATATCTTTCAACATTGGTTCCTGTTCAGCATAGAACTTCCTGATCGAAGTGGTGTCCCGCCCCTTTGTTGAAACTATTAGTTCACCTTTAGGAAGAAACTTGTTTGAGATATCGATCGCCATATCAAGCAGACCCCCGGGATTCCCCCGAAGATCAAGCACCACAGATCCGATCGGTTTTTCCGCGGAAAGCCTGTTCAACTCTGTTCGCAATTCCTCACCCGCGGTTCTGGTGAATCCGGAAAGCTTTATGTAAACATTATTTGAAGCCTCCGGCACAAAACCGGCATAACTTACGTTCTTTATAACAATTTCTTCTCTGAGGAGCTTAAAACTCACGGTATCCGCCGGTTCACCCCGCAAAACTTTTAGCTCAACAAAAGTTCCGGGAGCACCTTTCACAAGCTTCGACACGTCGTCATAGTTAGTGGGTGAAACCCTTTCACCTGACACTTCAAAAAGGGCATCACCGGGTAATATCCCCTGCTTCATAGCCGAGTACCCTTCCATCACTTCAAGTATCAGCACCTTGTCACCCCGGATGCCGACTGTGATACCGATTCCACCATATTTCCCTTTTGTTATGAGATCGATATCCTCCTGCCGTTTTTCATCTATGAAAACGGTGTATGGATCAAGCTCCTTCAACATCCCACGGATGCCCGCTCTGATAAATTCTTCCGGATTTATCTCGTCAACGTAGTTCAGGGTTATCTCTTTGTACACCCGGCTGAAGATATCAATGTTCTTGCCAATCTCAAAGTATATATCACCGAATGTGGAGTAAAATCCGAGTGAGAAAATCACTGCCAGTATGGCAATTAACAACTCTTTTTTCCGGAGCACTTTTAATGGTTTCATTTTCTTTATCATACTACGCGTTGCTGATTATCATTGTATCATTAAGCTTTTGCACAATTTCGCTGTGTATCTCTTCGGGCGATCTCTCTCCGTTAACGGTTTTTATCCTGTCGGGGAATTCAAGCGCGAGGTGCTCGTAGCCATCTATAACTTTGTTGTAAAAACTGTCGTTCGATCTCTCGATCCGGTCAAGGTCAGCATTGCACTTGGATTTTCTTTTTGCCGATTCGTCAACCGATATCTTGATATAAAATGTTATATCGGGAAGTGTCCCCCCGGTTGCTATTTCGTTTATCTTGTTAACTGCTCCGGCGTTCAGACCCCTGCCAAAACCCTGATAGGCAGTGGTTGAGTCGTGAAACCTGTCAGCGATAACAACACACCCTTCGGCCAGGAGAGGTCTGATTATTTGTCGAACCACCTGAGCTCGAGCTCCTGAAAAGAGGAAAATCTCGGTCTCGTCGCACATCTCAAGATGTTTTTTATTCAGAAGAATATCCCGTATCTGTTCAGAAATAGGAGTGCCCCCTGGTTCACGGACGATGAAAACTTTCCGGGAAAGTGACTCAAGATATTTTTTTAACAGTTCGATCTGCGTTGTCTTACCGCAGAAATCGATTCCTTCAAAACTTATGAACATACTAATTCTGCTTAATTATATACCTGACCCGGGCAGGTTTTACATCTATGAAACTTATGTTATCCGGGAGCACAATGTTGGGAACCGCCGTACCGGATGAATCTTTAATCATCTCGGTGTAGTTCAGAAGAGCCTTTATCTCATTGGGTTTTATCGCCCCGATACGGTCTATACCGCCTCTCACTACAACCGTCACCTGGTCAGGAACGAGCACCACTTCTTTCCCCTCGGGACCATCGATCATCGTAAGTGCCACTCCCTCGATCTCCCTGTCGGCGATCTTCTGCACATCGATCTCGATCACAACTTTTTGGGGCTGCATTTCAACACCGTCTATCCGGTCGAGCATCACCTCAAGGGTGGTTTTCTCTTTAAGCCCGCTCAGGTTTGTGCGCTGGGTTTTAAGAGATCTTATCCCGCTAAGCAATTTCGCGGAACCTCTGATCCTTATCCGCTCCGGGGTTATTTTTACCCTGCTCGCCAATCCGAAGCCTTCTTCAAACTCCATCACAAGGTCAGGTACAACCTGCTTCATTGCCAGATCGACCTGTTCGGTCTTAATGCTCAATCTTGATGGATAAATATCTATGATGGAAAACTCAGAGGAGAGCCACGTATTCTGATCGAGCAGCGAGAAAAGATTCACTCCCGAATTGATGCTGTCTTGCAAAACCGGAACCGTGAAAACCTTGTCATCATTGGAATAGAGGGAGATAAACTTCCAACCGGTGCCTTTAAGTTTAATATCCACTTCGCGCGGCAGACTGTTGTCAACCACAAGATTTGGAGGCAGATTGGTATAGGCGATCGGAATACGGACGTTAAGGTAAAATTCACCCGATAAGGTAATAAATATCCACGCTCCCGTCGCAAGCAGCAGGGAGATGATTATTGACGGCAGATTTTTCTTCATTCCCCCTCACCGGTATCCCGTGACGCGGAACGCACTCTACGACCTCACGCCAATTGACTCAAAAAGCCTTAAGAGTTCCTCTTTGTTAGCCACTGAAATTTCACGTCCTTTTATCGGAAATCCTTCCGTTGAACGGGCAAGGTTTCTCAATTCCGTTACTTTCATCGAATTCAACCTGCTCTCAACAGCGGGAGCACTCACCTTTTTTGATTCAGGTATAACCGGTTCCGAAACTTGCTTCCTGGCCACCGGCTTTGCCGGGACAACCGGCTTCCGGGGGGCAACTGTCACTTCCATCTCCTGAAGAGGGGCCGGAACGTGAGATTTCTCAACCGCGGGAATTACTTTTACTTCAACCGGAGCAGGTGCAGGGGTTCTCAC
>JAEYUD010000014.1 GCA_023433685.1 Bacteroidota bacterium | reverse complement strand
AAAAAACACGACTCCCTGACCCCAGCGCGCTTCACCCTTCGAAGTGAATTTTTCGGCAGCGATCTTTACGTTCTGCTGCGGGAAATTACCGGTTACAGCATTGTATACCACTATTACTGAATTACTGTCGGAAGGAACCGGCTGCGGATCCTGGAAAGAGATATCCCGGCCGCCATAATAGATGGGGTCGTTACCCCAAAGTTTCTTACCATCGGGCGAGATCCTCTGCATTGCAAGCCTGTAACCGCCCGCCGTGTGAAACCACACAATGGTGACCGCGTCGTCACCGGTGACAGCGATCTTTGGCTGCGCTTCATAGCCAGGGATGCCTGAAAGGGCTATTCCATTTTTCCCCCAGAGGAACTCTCCTTTTGGCGATATCTTGTAAGCGAAGATATCGGGGTCGCCACTTCTGTAATCGACGAACGCGATTATGGCATTCCCCTTGCTGTCGGATTTCAGGTCATAATCAACGAGTGAGCTTGCCTGTTTGTTGTCAGAGATCAGCAGACCCTGATCCGGAAAGAGGTAGTCGCCATCAGCGCTGAGGTGTTGCAGGTAGACGGCATAGCCTTTCGCCCGGTTGTCGAACCATGAGATGTAGCACCCCCCATCAGGAAGCGGGGCGATCTTTGGAAGAACCTGGGAACCTGTTGCGTCAACAACTCTGACCGAGCCATCGGGTGCCCTGAATATTTGTGAAAAAACCATTGATGAAAAAAGAAAAAGAAGAACGACAGTTGCTCTTAAGCGAGGCATATTTGCTCCGGATATGTGATTGATCGATTAAATATTTCGGGGGCACCATAAAGATGCCCCACAAGCAGTTTATACTGCTGAAATTTAAAAATGTTTACTTCAAAAGAACCATCTTTTTGGTCTCAACGGTTCCATCGGTTGTAAGAGTGTAATAATATACACCGCTTGGGAGAGATGCGGCATCGAAAACCGTCTCATGCCAACCGGATTCCAGAGTACCATTCAGAAGTGTGGCTACCTCTTCACCAAGAGCGTCATACACTTTGAGGGTTACTTTGCCGTTAGCAGGCAGCGCGAAACGGATAACGGTAGATGGGTTGAACGGGTTAGGCATGTTCTGATTCAGTTCAAACTTCTCAGGAACTCCGATAACCACTTCGTTAAGAAGGTTATAGATCGTTTCGGTTCCGTCAAAATCCCTCTGGATCAATCTGTAGTTGTATTTTCCGGGGGCGAGCTCCTCATCACTGAAGGAATACGCAACCGGTGAGGTTGATGTCCCCGCGCCCTGAACGCCGCCAAGCCTCGTCCATTCACCGTTTATGGTTTTTCTTTCGACCCGGAAGCCCGCGTTGTTGGTTTCAGTGGCAGTAGTCCACTCAAGTGTGACCGAATTACCTGAAACAGTTGCGGAGAAATTTGTCAGTTCAACCGGAACAACAACATTACCGAGTGAACCGTTGGTGTTTATCTTCTGTCCGTATATGCCATATCCGTCAAGCCTGCCATCCATCCAGAAAGCCAGACCAGCGTCGCCGGCACCTTTAACGAGCTGTAGCCTCGACTTATCGGAAACCAGGGTTGAGAGGGCGACCGGGTTACTCCACGCGTTCGCGCCGGCAGAGGTGATATACATCCCCTGGATCGTGTTGTTGATGCCGGTCTGATTACCCCGGTTATACACGAAATAAGAGGCATTTGCAGTTGTAACTATATCATAGCCAACCACATTGTTAACATTTGACATCGGAGTGAGAACGAGTCCGTCATCGGTGAATGATCTGGTGCCGTTAGCGCTGAATTTCTGGCAGGCAAGCCCTTCCTGATTCTGGTCGCTGTTCGTATATCGCCAGAAGACCATCACTTCGTCACTCCCGGTGAGTTTACCCGCCACGGGGTTCCATTTATGAATTCCGGAAGTGGTGGCGCATTCGCTTCCGTTGGCAGGGAACGCGAGGGTGCCATCAGATTTTATCCTTTGAACCCATGCACTCTGCAGGTTGATCGAATTTCTGTCGTCATGCCACGCAACTAATGCTCCGCCTGCCCCGTCAGGCGCCACGAACTGGGCTGTGAAAGCCATCACTTTACCGAGGCTCTGAATCCAGACACCACCGGTTCCAAGGGTCGGCGCGCCTGCGGCATTGAACTTCTGCGCGGCGAGTTTCACTGTTTGAGCAGGGAAGTTACCCGTGGTCACCTTGTGAACCACTATAACCGAACCGTTATCAGAGGGCACTACCATAGGGAAATTGTATCCCTCGGTTGCCGAGCCATAAACCAAAGGTGTCGCGCCCCACATCTTTGTTCCTGAAGCATCAAGCTTCTGCATATAGATCTTGTAAGGATTAACAGCGAATATCCACGTGACCACGGCGTAACCATCTGATGTAACGGCAACGGTCGGGTTAGCCTCATAGCCGGTACCTGACGAAAGAGCGACACCGTTCGCCCCCCAGAGGAACTGCCCGGTTGGTGATATTTTGTAAGCGAATACATCCAGGTCGCCTGATCTCGTATCCGTGAACACCACTATCGCGTTGTTCTGCGCGTCGCAGGTCAGATCATAGTCAACCAGAGATGAGCTCTGAGGGTTGTTCGAGATCAAGAGTCCGTTATTTGCCCACTGCTTAACACCATCCGCGTTCAGCCGCTGCATATAAACAGCGTATCCACCCGCGCGGTTGTCGAACCATGAGATATAGGTGCTGCCATCAGGGCAGACAACAGATTTGGGAAGATCCTGCTCTCCCGATGTGTCGGCGATCATTAAATTGACATTCGGGTCTGAAGGCCACTGTGAAAAGCCTGTTGTGACCAGAATGGTTATGAAGAAAAACAGGTTGTAAACTCTTCTCATGAAGTCTTCCTCGAAAAGATTGGCGAAAAGTGACGATTAATTGGAATAATCCCCTATAAAAATAGAATATTTTATAGTAAAAAGAAAGCGCGGGACCCACTTCGGGATAACTTTTTCCAAAAAAAATTAAAATTCCTTACTCTACCCCCTCAATTGCAGATTTTTGCCGATAATTCTTTATATTTTAGTTCTACAAATACGTAATTACTCAATTCAGAAATGAAATTTTAGAAACAGGAAACAGGAGTTTCTATGAAAATGAAAGTAACTGAACGCTACGAGGCTGTGGTAATCGAACTGAAAGGTAACGTCCTCGGCGGTCCGGAAGCAAACGAATACAGCGACACTCTTAAGAAGTTCCTTTCCGAGGGGAAAAAGAACATAATTATCGACCTTGGCGAAGTGAAATTCATGAATTCTTCAGGTCTCGGCATGCTTATCGCCGGTCTGACAACAGTTAACAAAGAAGGCGGCAGACTTAAACTTGCAAACGTTGAAGACAAAATTCACAGCCTTCTTGTAATCACTAAACTTGTTACGATATTCGAAAGCTACACATCTGTTGATGAAGCTCTCGCAAGCTTCTAACCTGAACTTTACTACATGAGCGTAACAATAATTGTAGGCGGCCAGTGGGGCGACGAAGGCAAAGGAAAAATTGTTGATATCCTTAGCGAGTCGCATCAGATCGTCGCCAGATATCAGGGCGGTGCAAACGCCGGACACACGATCCAGATAAACGGAAAGAAATATGTTCTCCACCTGATCCCTTCCGGTATTTTAAGGGATGACGTGGTTTGTGTGATCGGAAATGGTGTCGTTATCGATCCCGCCGCCCTCCTCGAAGAGATAAAACTTCTGAACGAAAACGGTATCTCCGTGGAAGGCAGGCTTTTTATCAGCCAGAACGCTCATCTAAACATGCCTTATCACAAGATCATCGACTCGCTCAATGAAAAAGGCGACACTAAGATCGGAACCACCGGTAAAGGCATTGGCCCCTGCTACATAGATAAATACGCCCGGAAAGGAATAAGGATAATCGACCTTCTCGACCGCGCCCGACTCGAGCAGAAGATCCGAAAAAACCTTGAAGAAAAGAACAACCTCCTTACAGGTTTCTACAAGAGTGAAAAACTTGACGTCGACAGTATAGTTGAAACATACCTGGAGTTCGACCGTCTGATCGACCCCTTCATCAAGGACGTGCCGTCATACCTGAACAAGGCGATAAACGATGGTAAATCAGTCCTCCTCGAAGGGGCACAGGGCGCGCTTCTTGACGTTGACCATGGCACTTACCCTTACGTTACGTCTTCACACCCGACTGCCGGCGGCGCGTGCACAGGTACCGGGATTCCACCAAACAGGATCACGGAAGTAACCGCCATCATAAAAGCTTACACCACCCGGGTGGGTGAAGGACCCTTCCCCACTGAACTGCTCGATGAGACAGGCGAAAAACTCCGCGCTGAAGGGCACGAGTTCGGCGCGACCACGGGAAGACCCCGCCGCTGCGGCTGGTTCGATGCCTTCCTTGTCAGATATTCCTGCATGATCAACGGTACCACATCAGTGGCGCTGACAAAGATGGATGTGCTCGACTCTTTCCCCGAAATAAAGGTTGCCACCGGGTATATGCACAAAGGGCGACTGCTGAACAACTTCCCGATCGACTGCGATATTCTCAACGAGTGCGAACCCGTTTATGAAACAGTTGAAGGATGGATGACTGACACTTCAAACTGCACAAGTTACGCTGAACTCCCCGATAAGGCGAGGAGGTACATCGACTTTATCTCCGCCAAGGCCGGGATGAAGGTAACTATTGTTTCAGTGGGACCGAACCGCGAACAAACATTCTTCGCGAACTGAGAATTCACTCCAACTATTTACATTTCCCTCTTCACCCCCTTAAGTTAAGTTTGGGTATCGGTTTTTATTAATTTTCGGAGTTTCACTTGAAAATGTCAGGCGGACCGGCAACCGCCAATATCAAGATCGCGCTGATCTTCGCCGCTTTGTTGATAGCCGGCGGAACCCTCTACTACACCCATACCATTGCTCAGAAACTGCAGGCCCGTGAAAGGCAGATCGTGCAGCTCTATGCCAACACGCTTGAGTATATCGCCAATTCGGAGGAGACTACCGACCTTACCTTCCTCCTCGAGAACATCATTCAACCGATAGATTTTGAAGTGATACTCACCGACGCGAATGACAACGTTGACCTTGCTGGCGCCTCCAATTTCAGGAATGTGAAACTTGACCCCTCGCTTAAAGGCGAAAAACTTAAAGAATACTTCAAAGATAAACTTGTCTCAATGGATGATGTTAACTCACCCATCATCGTAAAGCACGTGCTGAACGCCGACACACTTGTTTTGAACAAGATACACTTCGGCGAGTCGGCCCTTGTGACTCAGCTTAAATACTACCCGTTCGTGCAGATGGTTATCGCGTTTCTGTTCGTTATTACTGCCTACATCGGCTTCAGCCAGATAAAGAAAAGCGAACAGAGCAATATCTGGGTCGGGATGGCAAAAGAAACAGCCCACCAGTTCGGAACACCCCTTACAAGCCTGCTCGGATGGATCGAATTGCTAAAACTGAATTACAAAGATCCCGACAAGGTACTTGACACTGCCGAGGAGATACAGAATGATGTGCAGAAACTAAGCCGCATAACCAACAGATTCTCAAAGATCGGTTCGAAGGCAGAGCTTAAAAAAGAAAACGTAATGGACAGCCTGACCGAGATCTATGAGTATTTTAGCAGAAGGCTCCCCCGCCTCGGCAAGAAAGTTGAATTGCAGCTTGATGGCGACCCTTCAATTAAAGCCATGATCAATCGTGAACTCTTCGGCTGGGTTATCGAAAACCTCGTAAAAAACGCCCTCGATGCCATCGAACATACCAATGGGAAAATATCGGTCTCTGTGCTCGAGCACAAAAACAAGATCGAGATAGAAGTTACAGACAATGGGAAGGGAATAGATATTAAGAGAAGGAAAGATGTTTTCAGACCCGGTTACAGCACCAAGAAAAGAGGCTGGGGGCTTGGGTTGAGTCTCTCAAAAAGGATAATCGAGGAATACCACGCGGGAAAGATATTCGTTAGTAATTCAGCCCCGGGTGAAGGAACAACATTCAAAATTATTCTTGATAAAGCGGAAGGGAACTCTTAAAGCAGCGCGAGAATAGTGTTAATGAACTCTTCCCTTTTGAAGGGCTTCTCAAGAAACGCGCTAAAGCCGATCTCAATAAACCTCAGCTGGTCACCCGGCAGAGTGTAAGCCGTTACAGCCACCATCGGGAGATCGTCATATACCTGCATCGATTTAATACGGTTCCTTAATTCGATTCCATTCTCACTACCCGGGAGGTTAATATCTATCACCATCAGGTCAACCTTGTGTTCAGTGAGTATCGCCAACGCTTCGTCACCTGAGCCAACCACGATAACTTCACAGAACTTCGAAAGATACATGTTTATCAGATTCGCTGCTGATATGTCATCTTCAACCACAAGAACAAGCTTCTTTTCGCTTGCTTCCGGTTCACTACCCTCTCCAGACTCCAGCTCACCATCTGAATAAATAAATCCCGCCGTGAAAAGGGAGCCCTGACCATAAACCGACTCGACAGTAAGCTCGCCGCCCATCATTTCCACATATTTTCTGGCGATGGTCAACCCGAGTCCCGCGCCTTCATAATTTCTGGCAATTCCTTCATCCCCCTGCCTGAATGGTTCGAAGATCACATTCATTTTGTCAGGTTTGATCCCCGAACCGGTATCTTCAACCGAAATGAAAACAGATTTATTCTTTCCCGATCCCGACACTTTTGTGGATATTTTCACCCAACCTGAGTCAGTGTACTTAATGGCGTTATTTACCAGATTGTCGAGCACTTGATAGAAAAGTTTTTCGTCAACCAACGCCACCGGATTAATTTCGGAGAGCTCGAGCCCAAGCTGAAGTTTCTTCAGCATCGCGGCTTCCGTATACTCCCCACATACTTTTTTAGCTGTCTGGTTCAGATCATGCGGAGCAAGCAGCGCGCTTGTTTTCTGTGCTTCAAGATTCGAGAGGTCGAGTATCGAGTCAAGTGTGTCTTTAAGCCTCTCACCCCCCTTCAGTATAGATGCGAGCATCTCCCTCTGTTCAGAATCGTTCAATTCATCCATCAGGATCTCGGAGTAGCCCATGATATTTATGAGAGGCGTTCTAAGTTCGTGGCTCATGTTCGCGAGGAATGTGCTCTTTATCTGGTTCATTGACTCGGCTTTCATTCTCGCTTCATTTAGCTCCGTCTCTTTCCGCTTCTGATCGGTTATATCCCTGAATATGCTCAGAAGTATCGGTTCACCATCTTCACTCTCCATAAAACGGCTGAGGATGTTTACCCACTTGATAACCCCTGATCTGAGGTGTATGAGCGATTCCTGGTATTGAGGTATCTTTCCCGAGGCAAACTTGGCCTTATACCTCTCAAGTGACTCATCATGGAAGTCAGACTCAAGATACTCGGTAAATAGTTTCCCAACTATCTCTGCCTCGGGCATCCCCACCAACTGCGCGTATGCCTCGTTTGCCATCACAATTATTCCATTACGGTCGGTCAGGCGCATCGCGTCAAGTGAGTTCTCCCACAGAATCGAAAATCTCTTCTCTTTCCTGGCGATATCAACTTCAAGCTGCCTTTCAAAAGAGATATCATCTTTAACCGCGAGATATCCCGTAATAACACCAAACTCATTTTTAATTGGTGAAATGGCGGCTGACTCCCAGAAGAGCTCACCGTTCTTCCTCCGGTTGTGGAAGAAACCCCGCCACGTGTTCCCCGCTGCTATGGCAGTCCACATCTTTTTGTATTCATCACCTGTAGTCTCTCCTGACTTGAGCACCCTTGGGTTCTGCCCCTTCACTTCAGCGAAAGTGTATCCTGTAACTTCTTCAAACCGGGGGTTTACGTACTTTATCCTGCCGTATGTGTCGGTAATAACTATCGATGAGGTGCTCTGCTGCACGGCGAGAAGAAGGTTCCTGTTTTCAACATCCGCGGCAGCTTTTGCGAAAAGACTTTTGATCGACTCACTGAACAACGTAAAATGGTCGAGATCACTCTCTTCAAACTCGTCATCGGATACCACCCCGAAAGCCTGTTTCGCTGTGCCATCCTCCTGCATCGGTATCCCCATCAGATACTCTGTCATGCTCACGCCATTCCGTCTGACCGCGCGTTTGGTAACAAACGGTTTTTTTGCAGTCAGAAGTATCTCCCACTCTTTTTTTATCTCACTTTTCAGAAACTCCTCTTCAGTGAAAGCACTGCTCATAAGAATCGAATTTGTGTAGTGAGCAACGAGGTAATTTTCCTGGGTGGCAAGCAAAACCACGGCTTCTTTACTGTCGGTGATGTTTTTGGCCTCAGCGGTGATCTCACCGAGAAAGTCGATGTCACTTGATTGAATGCTCTCCCGCAGATGGAGCATCGCCTCCAGGCGTAACCTGTTAAGTTTTTTAACCCGTTCATTCCTTCGCTGCGTGGTAATATCCCTGAGAAGGAATACATCAAATCCGCCATGCTCTGCAGTTATCCGGTTCGCGGTTATTTCGAGATGTAGTCTGGGATCATCAGCATGGTCGAAAGAGGATGAAAATGTGAATTGTTCCCCTTTCTCAAGCGCGGCATAAAGTGCGTCTTCTTTTTCACGGTCGAGCCCAAGAAGTGAAACGATACCGGATCTTGACCGGAATCTCAGGTTTAAGAATTTCTGTGCTATCCTGTTGCTGTCTATTATTGTTCCGTCATTACTGTCGACCACAAGCACCCCTTCGGGTGAATTGTTGAAGAGATATCTGAACCTCTCCTCCGCGAGTCTGGCGGCGTGTTGAACCATTTTCTTCTGTGAAAGATTCTCAACTGAGCAGTAACAGAGAGTATCATCCAATTTGCCCCGTTTCAGCCTGACAAGGGCGAGACAGGTCTTATCGTTGGGTAAGACAAAACTAACTTCGATAGCGCCCGGGTTATCTTTATCCTCAATCATCCCGCGGAACCTCTCAGCGGAAATAGCAGTCATTAATTGGGTAATGTGTTTCCCTTCAAGGGGCACGGCTTCACTTTCGAGCATCTTGATAAACTCGTTGTTGCAGTATCTCAATATGCCGTCACCTTCGAGGATCACATAAGGAATTGGAGCATTCTCGAAAACATCTTTCAAATCCTGCTTGTTCGCCTCAAGCTCATCAAAATTGCGCCTTTGCCTGTTCAACGAAGCGAGAATAAAGAGGGAGATCGAAGCTATTACCGACAGAAAAAGATTCAACTCAAGTATCGCGTTCTTATAGGCTTCATCCCTGAAGGCGTAGATACCGAGGTTCTCAACCATCGTCATGTTCAGAATTACATAAAGACAGAGCATCATGTAATAATTGGCGTGAAGATTAAACCTGAACAATGCCCAGATCAATCCGGGGATCGTTAGATACTTCAGAAAGAATTCCCTTCCACCGGTTGACTGCGACTGGGCGATCATTACAGTGATAATGAAATACACCATCAGCGCAACCCCTTCAACCAGCTTCCGCGTTGAGATCGCTTCCGGATCAAAATGTTTCATTCCGTATTTTAACCAGATGAAAAACGCGGGGGTCAGAAGCAAAAGACCGCTCCACTCCGCGAGCCCCCAGATACGGATAACATCGAGGCTGTTTACCTTACCGCCAAAAACAAGCCATACCGCCCAGGCACCGAATAATGACCCGATCACACTTTTTACAAACCCGCTGAAAATCAAATTCACTATCGAAGTAATACTGCTCAGCTCGATCAGGTCAGGGCTCGTCTTCCGGAGATACTCATACATCAGCCCGGTGCTCACAATGTTCCCCGTGGCAAAGATGGCGGAAATCCAGAAGTTGTAACCAACAAGAAGGTTCGCGGTTATATGTGCCGCGTAAGCGAGTGCATAAATATAGAAGTGGTCACGGCGCTCAAATACGTAAAACGCCGCGAAAAGAAGGGCTGTTGCTGGCCAATAAGGCGAGACCCGTTCTGTCTCAAACCGGAAGTAAAGCGCTATACCTGCCAGAATGGCATACAAGAAGGTGAATTCCGCCAATCGGAATACCTTGTTGCCTCGGTTCAGGTAGGTCATAAATGCCATGCGGTAGTCGAATTAATTTTGCAATAATCAAGTGTAAGATACTGATTTAATATATTTTTTTGCATATTTAACTCGTGATTTGTGATTAATTGTTTTTTTTGATAAACTCTTTAAATCCAAGAAGTAAACTTGACTCATAACTTCCTTTCCGGTACCGGGTTACGACCATTGTTCGTCGTCGTACTGTTATTGATGCTGGTACCTTCCGGACTGTTACCGCAACGACGGGTATTCCTGCGGCACATCAGCATAGATGAAGGGCTCTCACAGGGGACCGTGTTGAAAATTGCGCAGGATAAAAAAGGCTTTTTTTGGTTCGCAACTAAAGACGGACTGAATAAATTCGACGGCTACACCTTCAAAGTTTACAAGAACGAACCGGGTAACCCCCACTCACTTTCACAAAACTGGATTCAAACTATCGAGCTCGACCGTGAAGACAATATCTGGGTCGCGACAAAAACAGGTTTTGAATATTTCTCCAAACTTACCGAACAGTTCTCAAAGATCAGTATTGATATTAAGGGTGTGCCCGACGACAGGATTTACCCCCTCTATTCCATTCGAAAAGATACTGTTAACAGCAACGGCAATCACCTTTATCTTGGCACAACTTATGGACTCCTCCGCTACAACACAGCCACTAAACAAACGGATGTCATCTATAAACTTGAGCAACCAGCCAATCTGGTTTTGAATATTTCTTCAGTTTACATCGACAAAAGCGGTAATGTCTGGTTCGGTACAAACAAGAATCTGCTGGGCAGTTACAACCCGGTCTCGAACAAGGTAACCATCTTCAGTCTGAAAAAAAGTGCCCCGTATATTCCGGGGAGTGATTATGTCGCCGGAATTGAGGAGGACTCGAAAGGGAGAATTATTGCCGTAACCAACAGTTACATCTGGGTGAAGGAACCCGGCAGCTCAAATTTTAACATGCTTAAGTCACCGCTTGAACCCGGGCGGGATATCGGCTACATTTCCTCAATGGTAATAAACCCCGCCGGGGGAATATATGTTGGTATTTCAGAAAAGGGGCTCTTTTCATACACATTCGAAACCGGAGTGTGGCAGGAGATCATTCCGCAGGAAAATGATAAAGTCCGCGCTTTCCTAAGACATCCCGGTACTCTCACAGTCAGCAGGGCTGGTAACCTCTGGATCGGTCTTAACGGTTACGGTATCATGATACTGGCAAAGGGACAGAACCGGTTTGAACGTATTTCCGGGATGAATGACCGGACAAATATTAGAAGCATCCGTGGTTTCCTCCCGTTCGACGATACCACCGTCTACCTCGGTGGATACAGCCTCTTTGCTTCTTTCAATCCCAAAACCCGGCTTGCCAAAACCATACGCGAAAAGTTTATTCTTGATGGTGTTTATTTCAATGATAACATCTACCAGATATCACGGAACAACAGCGATGGAGGAAAGTCGCTCTGGATGACCTCTGAAGGTGACCGCCTCTACAAATATATCATCGCCGAAAACAGGATCGAAAGGGTGCCGTTCGATGAGAAGGCCCCCGGAGTTAACTCAACAGGCTATTTCTTCCAGTTCGTTCAGGATGAAAACAACACCCTCTGGATAGCCACGGAGACAGGAGTGGTGAACTATGACCCCGCCAACAAGAAGTGGTACGGCTTCCCCGGCAACTCCTCACTTGAGAAGATACTCCGCACGGAGAGAATGATCTGCATTACAATTGACAAGAAGGGGCGCCTCCTTATCGGAAGCGACAGAAACGGGCTTCTCATCTACGACCGCAAAGCAGGCTTCATTAAAAGATATTTTTTCGAAAGGAGGAAACCGGGCACCGACTTCGCACCATCAGTCAGGACGGTTTTCATCGACTCAAAAGGCAATACCTGGCTCGGCACTTCAAACGGTCTCGTCAGGTTCAATGAATACGGCAAATCAATCTTCTATACCGTGGCGAACGGTTTGCCAAACGATATGGTTTACGGAATACTCGAGGATAAAACCGGCAAACTTTGGCTCTCGACCAACAAGGGTCTCTCATGTTTTGATCCCGTGAAAGAGAAGTTCGTTAATTTCACGGTGGATGATGGCTTGCAAAGCAACGAGTTTAACACCGCTGCCTTTGCTTCAGCACCCGACGGTACCTTCTATTTTGGTGGTATTGAGGGCTTCAATATGTTTGATCCCCTCTCTGTTAAAATTCTCGACCAGGTCCCCGGAATCGCCCTCACCGGTTTAAAACTCTTCTCAAGGGATATCCCCCTCCAACCCGGGGTTGAAGGTGCTCTGCTCGACACGTCCGTGGTATTTAAAAAATATCTCAAACTCGATTACGATCAGAACGACATTACCTTTGAGCTTTCAGGTCTCGACTTCAATTCCAATGGCCACATACTCTACAGTTTCAAACTCGCGGGCTACAACAAAGAGTGGAGTGTACCCTCATTCAACAGGATTATAAACTTCACAAATCTTTCGCCCGGTAAATACACTCTGATGGTAAAAGTTGCCAATAAAGATGGCATTTGGTCCGGTGAAACCGCCTTGATCTCGATCGAAATTACACCCCCCTTCTGGGAGACGTGGTGGTTTATGATTCTGGTTGTCTCGGCAATTCTGATGACTATATACGCTGTTTACCTCTACCGGGTAAGAGCCATTAAATTGCAGAATGAAAGGCTCGAAGAGCTTATAAAGATTAGAACCCATGAACTTGAAGAGTATAAAGATCAGCTCATCGAAAGACAGAATGACCTTGAAACCTCCAACTCTGCCCTCGAAGAGGCGAACAGGCAGAAAGACAGATTCTTCTCGATGTTCGCGCATGACCTGAAAAGCCCGTTTTCAGCAATTCTTGGATACCTTGATATCCTCCACAACGACTATAAAGAGCTTTCTGAACATGAACGGCTCGAATTTATCGGAAGTGTCAACCAGGTCTCAAAAAATCTTTTCCTGTTCATTGAAAATGTGCTCGATCTCTTCAGAATCGAACTCGGCAGGGTGATCTTCGCTCCCGAATATTTTCCGCCACAACCAAAAATTGATCCGATAATTGATGTTTTATCATTGAACCTTAGTGAAAAACAGCTCACGGTGGCGAAAGATATCCCTCACGATCTTATCATATATTCTGATCCTCATATGTTCCGCACAATAGTTCAAAATCTCCTCGCGAACGCGATCAAATACTCCAACCCCGGGGGACGGATACTTATCGCGGCTGAAACCAGGGAGGATTATGCAGAATTTTCAGTTAGCGACGGTGGCGTGGGGATGTCAAAAGAAGAATGCGCGAGACTCTTTCACAAAAATGATGTCTATTCGAAGGAAGGAACAAAAAAGGAACAAGGCACCGGTCTCGGACTTATGATATGTAAAGATTTTGTTGAAAGAAATGGTGGCAAGATAAGTGTGGACTCAGAGAAAGGGGTTGGCACCACATTCATCTTTACTATCCCGCTTAGAAAACCGGAGACGGAGGTTTAACCCCGGTTAACCCCTTTTCCGCAAAAATGCTGAAAGCGGCACATCAAAAGGTTGGGAAGTGTCCACAGGGTTGAAGTCGATCCCGCTGTTCAGACAGCCTGATTTAAGTTTAGCAGTGAAAGCATCGAAGGCCTCACGATAGGCAGCAGCTATTTGCTGAGGCTGTGTGGAAATTTCGAGCCCCGTCTCCATATCCCTGAAAATTGCATCCTTTGTAAACCCGAAATTCTTTTCCAGCGGATCAAGTATCTGGAAAACCACCACCCTGCTTTTCGAAATGGCGAGTTTTTTAATCGATTCGAGTATCCGGTCAGCGTCTTCAAGCAGATCGGAGATCACAATTATCATCCCCCGGCGGGTTATCTTGTCGGCAATTCCGGCAACCGCGCCGGCTGTATCGCTGACTCCTTTCCCCTCAACCGTGGCGAGCGATCTCATTATCTCATCAAGGTAGGTTCTGGTTGCCTTCGGTGGTAAAACTTTTTCGATCCTGTCGCTGTAAAGGTAAAGCCCGGCGGCATCATTCTGTTTGATCAGCATGAACGCGAGAACCGAAGCAAGCACCTTTCCATACTCAAGTTTCGAGACCTGCCCGGCGGAAGCAAAATTCATTGAGCCACTCACATCAAGAAGGATGTGGGCTTTCAGGTTGGTCTCTTCCTCGTATTGCTTAATGAAATACCGGTCGGTTTTGCCGTAGATCTTCCAGTCGACGTCTTTTAAAGAATCGCCCTGAATGTAGGGTCTGTGTTGGGAGAATTCGATGCTGAAACCGTGGTAAGGGCTTCTGTGCAAACCAAGCATGAAGCCCTCGACCACAAATTTTGTTTTTATGTCAAGAGAGGCAAGTTTCGAAATGACGGCAGGATCAAGATACTTCCTGTAGTCTTCGTTCCCTTTCAAAGGCATTCCCGGTTACGGATGCGCCAAGGTTTCTTTTTTCTGTTCACCTTCTTTGGGTTTACCACCCTGCTCCTGCTTCTTAAAAGCTTCATTCAGGAGTTCTTCAGGACTTTTGCCGAGATTTGGCAGGTCATCCTTGGCAAGTTTGGCTGAAGGATCGTCCGGGTATTCCTTAATAACAGTGTTATAGCAGTCGGTAGCCTTGGCGATGTCACCGAGGTCATTCCCATAAACATAACCCGCCATAAAGAGGGCTTTCGGGGCATAAACACTTTTTGGGAATTTTTCATGCACCTTCTTGTAGTACTCAACAGCGGTCATCTTCTCTTTTGAAGTCTGCGCCACTTCCGGCATGTTATAAAGCGCGCCGAGGCTGAAATAAGCCACCGCGAGGCTGTCGCTCTCCGGCATTTCCGCGATCATCTTCTCATAAACCTTTATCGCGTCTTTATATTTTTTAGCTTCTACAAGCTGCTTCGCTTCATCAAGATAGCTCTGTGGGTTCTTTCCGCATCCCGCAAGCAACAATACAGCCACAAACGCGGCAAATAACGATATTTTCTTCATTCTATTCTCTGTGTCGTTTTGGTTCAGTAAATATTAAAATACAGATGCTAAAGTTAACAAGATAAAAGGATATTTTGAGTGTAGAGTGTGGGGTGTGGAGATAAATGTTATTAAACCGCAGAGTCAGCTGAGGACGCAGAGAGGTTGTTTATAGGACGCAGATACACGCGAATTTGACTGATAAACGCAGATTTATTTATAGAACTCTCCGCGAAAATCCGTTTAATCTGCGTGTATCTGCGTCCTAAAAAATCCGTGGAATACGTGTTAAATCTGTGAAATCCCCGGAATAGGCAATCTGATTCTGGCAACACACTCCCGGCGTTGAAACGCCGGGCTATTGGCAATCACTCTTTGCGTCCTCCGCGGACTCTGCGGTTTAAAAAAATTTAATTCAACTATACACTCCACACTATAACCCAAACCCCAATCTGCCGCGGCGGACAAAAAGAACCGGAACATCTCAATATTTGAAATTATTTTGCAAATTTTCCAATTTGATTTATATTTAGACTCAAGAAAAACGGAAAAATGGAAGATGTTAATAGAGTTCAGCGTTCAAAATTTCATGTCATTCAAAGAGAGGACAACCCTCTCGATGGTCGCGGCCAGATCCTTCAAAGAACATCAGGAGAGTCATGTGATCGAGACCACCCGCAATTTTAAACTGCTCAAGTCTGCAGTGATTTATGGCAACAACGCCAGCGGAAAAAGTAATCTCACCAAAGCCATGATGTTCATGAAAGCGACTGTGATAAACTCACTCACCTCGGCACTGGAGGGCAATTCCGACCGGAAATTCAACTTTCAAAAATTTGCTCTTGATGCAAGGTCTGAAAATGAGCCCGCTTTTTTCGAAATTGTTTTTCTTGTTAACGGCATTATTTACAGATATGGCTTTGAGATCGAGCACAATAAAGTGATATCCGAATGGTTGTTCCATACCACCTCCAAAGAGGTTTACCTCTTCAAAAGGAATCTGCAGGATGTCGAAATAAACAGGTCTTCCTTTAAGGAAGGAATCGGTAGAGAAGACGATCTTAGAGAAAGTGTACTATTCTTAACCTTGCTCGCAACATTCAATAAAAAGATCTCCGCGGAAATTCTTTCCTGGTTCAATAATTTCCATGTTATAACCGGTATTAACGATATTGGATATAAGGATTTCACTATTAGTAAACTGAAAGAGGATCAGGTTTTTCTGAAATGGGCATCATCTTTTCTGAAGTTTCTTGAGATCACCAGCCTTTCCACCAGTCAGGATTCAGGATTTATACATGAAATAAATGAAATGGAGGCTAAAGGGGACGAAGAGATGGCTGATCTATTGTCAGCTATTAAAAGACTTCAAGCAAAGCAACCTGTTCAGGATATTGTTCTGACTTACCACAGGAGATACGGAAAGGATAGAACTCTTATGGAGGCAGTGCCCTTTAATCTTGAAGAGGATGAGTCAGAGGGGGCAAAGAAGTTACTCTATCTGTTGGGTCCCTGGTTCGATGTTCTTAAAAACGGTAAGGTCTTGGTTGTCGATGAACTTGATTCGCGGCTTCATAGCTTGCTCACCATTAGACTGATTGAACTGTTTAACAATCAACAAAACTATTCCGCTCAGCTGATATGCGCGGTTCACGACACTTCAATATTGGATAAAGATGTTTTTAGGAGGGATCAGATCTGGTTCGTTGACAAGAATCAGTTTGGTGCTTCAGAACTGGTTTCACTGGGAGAATTTAAAACCGGAACGGTCAGAAATAAATCTTCATTCTCGAAAAACTACCTCGATGGAAGGTATGGCGCTGTACCATAT
>JAEYUD010000212.1 GCA_023433685.1 Bacteroidota bacterium | reverse complement strand
TTTGTGTATAAGAGACAGGATCAAGTAAAAACGCGCCACTTTTATCTGTGGGGGTGAAAATCTTCAACACCGGCCTACAGCTGAGACCAAGGTCAAGAATCTTTTTCTTGCCGGGGATTGGACAGATGCAGGGCTTCCCGCCACCATAGAAGGTGCTGTCTTAAGCGGCCACAAGGCAGCGGATTGTGTGGTAAATCAGCTAAAAGATTAATGCGCGTCAAGCCAGTTGGGTCCAAAGCCCGACTCGACCACCACCGGAACATTCAGTGGAAGTGCTGCCTCCATAAGCCTTTTAATTAATGGAGTTACGGTTTCCAGCTCATCCTTCGGTGCATCAAACAAAAGCTCGTCGTGTACCTGGAGGATCATTTTGGTTCTGTAATTTCCGGATTTCAACTCCCTGTCCACATTTATCATTGCCAGCTTTATCATGTCGGCAGCCGTACCCTGTATCGGCATGTTGATCGCGACCCTCTCCTCAAATTGTTTAACCGCGAAATTCTTGCTGTTAATATTTGGCAGGTAGCGTCTTCTCCCGGTCAAGGTTTCAGCAAATCCCTTCTCCCGCGCGTGAGCGATCGAGCTATCCATAAATTCTTTAACGCGGGCAAAAGTGCCGAAGTAGGTATCGATTATCTCTTTCGCGTGGTTCTGGGCTATACCGAGCCGTATCTTCAGACCGAAGGCACCAATTCCATACAGAATACCGAAATTAACTTCTTTTGCCTTGCGTCGCATGTCGGCTGTAACTTCAGAGGGGTCCACCCTGAACACGAGCGCGGCAGTACTTCTATGGATATCTTCGCCATCTATGAACGCCTTCGTCAGGTATTCATCCCCGCAGATCGATGCCATAATCCTCAATTCGATCTGGGAATAATCGAGACTCAGGATCACATTATCCGGAGAAGAAGCCACGAATGCCTTCCTGATCTCCTTGCCCATATCGGTTCTGATCGGGATGTTCTGCAGGTTGGGGTCGTTGGATGAAAGTCTGCCGGTTGATGCCACGGTCTGGTTAAAAGAAGTATGGACTTTTCCTGTTGCAGGTTCAATAAGTGTCGGAAGCGAATCGGCATAGGTTGATTTAAGCTTTGAAAGCTGTCTGAAATTGAGGATCAATTCGATGATCTCATGCTCGCCTTTGAGCGATTCAAGAGTCTGGGCATCAGTTGAGTAACCTGTTTTGGTTTTCTTACCGGCAGTAAGTTTCAGTTTATCATACAGAATCTTCTGAAGTTGCAATGGCGAATTAATATTGAACTCTTCTCCCGCGACAGAGTAAATCTGCCTCGCGGTTTCCATCATCATAAGTTCAAGATCCTGGGAGAGCTGGCGGAGCATGCCACTGTCAATCTTCACACCATTACGTTCAATATCCTCAAGCACTTCGACGAGAGGAAACTCTATCTCATAAGCAAGTCTTTCAAGACCGTCATCTTCGAGCTTTTGCTTCAATTTCCGGTACAATTTTAAGGTAACATCGGCATCTTCACAGGCATAATTGGCGAGGGCATTCAGATCAACATCAAAGATACGTGATGGGTCCTTCTTCTGTCCGATAAGCGACGATAGCGGTATCGGTTTGTAGTTGAGCCAGGTTTCCGAGAGATCATCCATCCCGTGTTTTTTATCGGGATCGATCACATAAGAGGCAACCATCGTATCAAAATAGAATCCTTTTACCGGTATCCCGGCTGTTCGAAGTATCGCGATATCATACTTACCGTTCTGGCATATTTTTTTCTTTTGGGGATCGGCAAACAAGGGGGAAAATATCCGCTTGAAATCTGAAAGAGGTAACCTTTCCTGAGCAGGTGAGGCAAACATATCCTGCTGAACGGTCTCGGGTTCGATCGCGACAAAAAAGGCCTGACCCTCTTTAACAGCGAATGAAGCTCCTGCAATCCTTGCCCGGAATATATTCAACGAATCTGTTTCGGTATCAAAAACAAATTCATCATGTTTTGATACAAGTTCAGCAACTTTTTCGGCTTCTTTAACTCCCGTTACCAGTATGTAATCAACACTGGCTGCGTCAAACTCTTGGGGACCCGTTTCCACTTCTTCCACCTTTTCAGTTAGCGCGGCAAAAGCTCCGGGATCATCAGGTGAATAGTTGAAATATTTACACGTCTTAGCCCAGATCGTTCGCTGCTCCAGTTCCTTGAATAGCCGGTCAAGTTTCTGAAAATCGACATTACCTATCGTGGCTTTACCGGGATCAAATTCAAGCTCCACGAATCTGTCGATTGTTGCCAACTCCTTTGACATAAACGCGTTATCGCGGTTCACTTCGAGTTTTGAACGCACGGAGTTTGAGGCAATCTCAGAAAGATTATCATACAATTTTTGAATTGAACCAAACTGCTGAATCAGGGGCACGGCAGTCTTTTCACCGATACCTTTTACGCCCGGAATGTTGTCGCTGGAGTCACCGATCAGTGCGAGGTAGTCGATCATTCTTGAAGGTTCAAAACCGAGTTTCTGTTGGGCTGAGGCAGGATCGAATATTTCAAAATCCTCGCCTTTTATTCCCGGTCTCACCAGAAACGCGTTTTTTGTCACCAACTGGAAATAGTCTTTATCGGGTGAAACCATGAAGACCTGATAACCATCTTCTTCAGCTATTCTGGCAACAGTACCCACTATATCATCCGCCTCAATTTTGGGGATCATAAGCACAGGTATCGACATGGCATCGAGAATTTCGCGTATCCTTCCGATCTGAGGCACCAATTCCTCAGGCATTTCCTCCCTGTGCGCCTTGTATTGTTCATACTTTTCAGCGCGGAGAGTTTTCTCTTTTGAATCGTAGGCAACGATCACAGAATCGGGTTTGATTTCCTCGAGGTATCTGAATAGCTGGTTGAAGAAACCGAAAACAGCCGAAGTTGGCTCTCCCGATCTGGTTTTCAGTGGACGGGTGATAAAAGCGAAGTAAGCCTTGTAGGCTATCGCCATTGCATCGATAAGGACAATTTTTTTCATTCTAATTTGCTTTTTCTGAATTTTTCCTGTTTCGGTATTTAATGTAGTAATAGAAGGGGAGTCCACTAAGTATCAGGAGCAGTCCCATCATTGCGTTCTGAGTGTCAGAAACCAACGTATTAACAAGAAATAAAAATGAGAACACAACGAACAAAGCCGGTACCACAGGATACCCCCAAACCTTGTAGGGACGTGGTGTATCGGGCATTTTCCTTCTTAACACGAATATTCCGGCCGCTCCGAGCATGTAAAACAGCCAGGCTGCAAAAATAACGTAATCACTGATCGTGTCGAATGATCCAGATAGCACCAGCAC
>JAEYUD010000205.1 GCA_023433685.1 Bacteroidota bacterium | reverse complement strand
GGGGCGGTCTGGGAATAGCCGGGGTATTTCAGGCCGTAATGATAAGCTTCAAGAGCCTTTTTCTGAAGTGTCGCCGCAAAGTCAGGGTAGTATTTCTGTAGAATCTCCGATCCAAGCGACATGGTTGACGCAAACTTTCCCGCGATCGATGAAACACCCGTTGATCTGCTCTGATGCTTAAAGAGACCCTGCGGCTTGCCCGTAACGCGGTAAACAGGTCGGCCCGGACCCTCGCGGTACTTTACCGAGTCCTCGGTGGGGAGGCGGAACATCATGTGATCACGGTCGTCGGCTATCTGCTGGTACATCTCCTCACCGCCGGGGTACATCCGGTTTAACCAGTCTAGGCCCCACTTCGCTTCATCGAGCACATCAGGGATACCGTTCGCGCCCGGGTCGCCATTTGCATCAAAGTGATCGCCGAATGCCTCGGGGTTTCTCTTGTAAGCAAACAGAAGATGATACACAACTGTCGCGGAAGTGGTGGCGTACCTGAGGTAGTCTGAGGCGTCGTGCCAGCCACCGGTTACAGGGATGGAGGAAGTGTGAACTGTGAACTGTGAACTGTGAAGTCCGGTGTCTGAAGGTTGAAGGCTTGAAGAAGTGTGAACTGTGAACTGTGAACTGTGAAGTACCGAATCTTCATCCTCTGAATAGACGGGGAAGCCGTCGTGGGTGTGGCATGAGTCTTTTAAGAAGGGGTTGTAGCCGCAGCGCTGCTGACGCATGTATTGCAGAATAAAGTCTGCGGTTGAGTTGTAGACTGTATCAGAAATTCTGAAGTTGGGGGATGTGGCATTTCCCGCGATAATTTTGTAGGTACCGTCGGTTTTTAGTGCCGAGAAATTTAATCGTGCAGTGTTTTTAAAGTTCCCGAGGGGGCCGAAGGATTTAAGTTCATTTGACTCGAAAACCGTTTTTCCGGTGAAAATATCCTCTACTGTGAAATTTGTTGGTAGTGTTTCGCTTTCCCACATGAGTACAGCCACTTTTATCGCGTCGCACTGGTACCCGAGCTGGTTTATCCGTAGAACGGATTGGGGAAGGATGGAAAAAACTAACAGAATCGAGAATATCAGATGGTAGACAAGCCGGTGCATGATCGAAACTTCTAATTGGTAAAGTACACCGACAAAAATAAGGTATTTTAACCGCAAAACCCGCAAAGAGTTGAGGGCACGCAAAGGATTTAGAGGACGCACCTGTCCCTTTGGGAGATACACGCTGATTTTACGTATTTACGCAGAGAACGATTACGATAATTTACCGCAATCCGCCGCGGCGGATTTAGAGCACTCAAAGGATTTAGAGCACGCACTTGTCCCTTTGGGAGATACACGCTGATTTAGCGGATCAACGCGGAGAATATTTTTTATTCATCTGCGAAAATCTGTTTAATCTGCGTGTATCCGCGTCCTTTAAAGAAACTCTGCGTCCTTAAAAAAACTCCGCGTCTTTTGCGCACTCGCCGGTTTAGTTAAAGCTAATAGCTAATAGCTTATAGCTAATAACTATTAATCCGCTTTTTTCATCAACTTCAAGAACTCCTCGCCGTTTACGAAGCCGGTGATGCGTTCGACTTCTTCGCCTTTGGCGTTGAAGATGAGAACGGTTGGCACACCTTTGATGTTGAAGTCTTTCACCATTTTCTTTACGGCTTCGTCGCCTGCTTTGGTGAGGTCGGCTTTCAAGCTGACGAAATCCTTGCTGGCGGCCACGACGGCAGGATCGACAAAAGTGATCGCGTCGAGCTCTTTACAGGGGATGCACCAGTCGGCGTAGAAGTCGATGATTATCTTCTTTTCCCCTTTGGCGGAGTTGAAAGTGGTGTCGGAGTAAGTTTCAAACTTCACTTTTGTGCCTGCTTCCGCAGAGGTGTTGGCGGGGAACCACCAGACTGCAAGTCCGATGAACACAACAGAGAGGGCATATTTGAAAATTCTGAACGCCTTCATTTTTGCATCGAGAGGATCAAAAATGGCGAGGTAGGGCACTGATATAATGATATACACAGGCAGGAGATAACCCGACCACTCCTTCGGAAGCAACGGGAGTATGAAATAGACCGCCATACCGATCATGATGACGCCAAAAATGTGTTTGATACCTTCCATCCACATTCCGGCTCTCGGGAGGGCTTTCAACTTGCCCGAGAAGAGGGCAAGAATGAAATAAGGAGTACCAAGCCCCACGGCGAGGAAGAAGAAAAGAAGGAATCCGATGGTTACATCGCCAAGTTTGGCAACATAGGTCACCAACCCCAGTACAAATGGACCAATACAGGGCGCGGCGACAATTCCCATGGTAAGACCCATGAAAAATGCTCCATAGAGACCTGACTTGGCTCCGCCCGCTTTGTTCACGAGTGAGTCGGGGAGCTTGAACTCATAAAAACCGAACTGTGACAGCGCGAGTGCTACAAAGATCAGTGAGATGATAACGAGTACATACCACTCCTGTAAAAGGGCGCCAAGTATACCTCCGGTGAGGGCGGTTACCACACCTATCACGGAGTAAGTGATCGCGATACCAACCACATAAAGTAAGCCCATCATTGCAAGTCGTGAAGTCTTCCCTTCTGCCTGTCCGCCAAAGTAACCGATGGTGATAGGGATCAGGGGGTAAACGCAGGGGGTCAGATTAAGCGCGAGACCGCCCAGGAAAACAAAGAGGAGCGAAAAGAAAAGTCCACTTTTTTCGAGTGTGGAAGAGACATCATCATTTTTAACTTCGGTTACTTTCGCGGTATCCTTTGACTCGAACGATTCGAGCGAGACAGAATCTTTTTCATGGGCTTTCAATGAATCGAGCTTTGCCAGGGAATCTTTTTCGGATTCAGCTTTCTTTATCGAGTCGGCTTCCGCGTCTTTATCCTTCGATTTATCGTTGTATTGCAGACCCGAGGAGGCGAACGCGCCCGCGTTCAGTTCACGAACGGAGGCGTCTTTGTTGCCTACTTTGATTGTAATGGTTGTTTTCGCGTCGTTTGGAGGGAGGCATGAATGATCGTTGCATGCCTGATATTCTACAGCCAGTTCAATTTTATAATTGCCCGGTTTCAGATTTTCGGGGACGCGCAATTTGGCAAAAATGGTGATATTGCCTTCATAAACCGATACGGGTTTATCTGAAAACTCAAAAGTGTAATCTTTAGCGGCAGGATATCGGGTGCCTGTGGTTTTAATCCCATCCTTCGAAGTGATCGAAAGCACCGTGGCGATGAGGTTCGCTTCCTTCGGTTTATTTGAATTGATGTGGTAGCCCGATTCAATAGTTGCCGGAACCGCGATCTTGATCTCGTCGCCCGGTTTCACCTGATCCCGTGAGAGGAGGGGAGTGCCGAGTGTGAGTTTGTCGCCTCCGCCAAACTGAGGTGTGGCTGTGAATGCGATCAGTGCAATTAAAAGGGCGGTCAGAACCGTCATTTTCTTCATTATCTGCTCCATCTTTGAACGATTGGGAATCTTCTTCCGTAACCAAAAGCCTTGTTGGAAACACGCAGCACTGGGGCGCCCTGTTTCCGTTTGAATTCGTTTCTGTCAACCATGTTGAGAATTTTCCTGACGAGGTTTTCATCTCCAATAACGGGAGCGATCTCATCAACCTCTTTGTTCTCTTCGAGGTACATTCTGAGGATGTGATCGAGAACAGGATATGGCGGGAGGGAATCCTGATCGGTTTGGTCCGGCCTCAATTCCGCCGATGGCACCTTCTCGATTATCTCCCGGGGGATTATCTCCTCGTACCTGTTTATGTAGTCACACAGTCTGTAAATATCAGTTTTGTAAACATCGCCGATCACAGAGAGGCCGCCGCACATGTCGCCATAAAGGGTGGCGTAGCCGGTGGCGAGCTCTGACTTGTTACCTGTTGTAACAAGCAAATGCCCGAATTTGTTGCTTATCGACATCATATAGAGGCCGCGGACACGTGATTGCATATTCTCTTCGGTAACATCCTCCGGTTTTTCACCAAATACCGGTTTCAGCATGTTTTTAACCGTTTCGAACACGGGTTGAACAGAAACCAGTGAATGTGAGATGCCAAGATTTGCAACAAGTTTCAGTGAGTCATCTATACTTCCCTGACTTGAGAACTCGGAGGGCATAAGATTTACGAATACATTTTGAGCGCCGACCGCCTTAACAGCGAAATAAGTCACGATGGCTGAGTCGATCCCGCCGCTTAGGCCGAGACAGATCGATTTAAAATTCAGTTTATTGCAGTAGTCTTTAAGTCCGAAGATCAAAGCATTGTGCACCTCTTCCTCGAAACTTCCTTCAACCGCGGTTAAAGTTTCGCCTTCAGATGTGGTGTCATAAATGAAATAGTCTTCTTCGAAGGTTTTGCCGAGCTGCACAAGATCGCCGTTGCTTCTGAAGCACATGCTGGCACCGTCAAATATCAGTTCGGTTTGGGCGGCAGCGCAGCAGACATAGACGATGCCCACTTTGTCTTTCCGTGCGATGGTCTGTAACATCTTATAGCGCGACTTCCTTTTGCCATAAGAGTAGGGGCTCGCGGAGATGTTAACCAGAAGTGTGGCACCTTTTTCGATCTGCTCTTTCACCGGGTCAACCGGGTAGAGTCGCTTTTTCCAGTAGTCTTCATCGTTCCAGATATCTTCACATACCGAGAGACCGATCTTTTCACCCTTGAATTCGAGCACCTTCACTTCATCTGCTGCTTCGAAGTAGCGGACCTCGTCGAACACATCATAATTCGGGATAAGTGATTTATTCTGAACCACCTCGATCTTACCGTCAATGCAGAAGAGGGCGCTGTTCTCGATGTTGGTACCGATGTTATCCTCGAATTCTGTGATCGAACCGAAAACCAAACCGGTTTGATCATTTGTAAGCGCGGCTATTTCAGAAGCGGCTTCCGCCACCCTCCGCCGGAAAGTTTTCTTCTCCACAAAGTCGAGCGGTGGGTAACCTGTCAGGGCGAGTTCGGGAAACACCGCCAAGTCGGCTCCATCGCCGGCAGCACGTCTGTAACCTGAAATTATCTTCTCTTTATTTCCATCAATATCACCGATGACCGGGTTTATCTGGCAAATGGCAATTTTCATTTTTTCGGGAATTTAATAAATGCAAAACGTAAATATACGCATTCAGGAAGGTCTTACACGGGCAAAGCGGTTTACACCGGGTTGAGGAAGTGAAGCCGAATTAACATTTAGATAATTATGGCTTAACATTGGCTTAACATTGGGAGGCGAAATTTGGAGCGTCGAAGAAAAATAATTTGAGGAAACAAATGTCAAACAACTTCAACATGAAGAAAATCACTTTTTTAATACTCTTTTCGTTGTTCATGCCTTCCGCGTTCGCGCAGACAGGGATGATCACCGGAAAAGTGACCGGAAAGAACGGAAATGAAATTCTTACCGGTGCAAACATCATAATCGAGGGTACAAAACTTGGTGCCACCGCTGATCTTGACGGAAAATACACCATTGCCAAGGTGCCGGAGGGGACCTGGAAACTGAAAGTCTCTTTCATTTCATATAACAGTATTGTAATAGAAAACGTAATTGTAAAAGCAGGGCAGACCACTAAAGTTGATGTGACTCTCGAAGAGGCCACAGCAACCATGAAGGAAGTGGTGGTAACCGCGGAAGCACTTCAGAACACTGAATCTTCAATTGTCAAGGAGCAGAAGAACTCACTCGAGATAGTTGAAGGAATTTCCGGAGAGATGATCAGCAAAAACGGCAGCTCTGACGGTGCCGATGTGCTTAAGAAAATGACCGGTGTGACAATCTCTGATGGAAAGTTTGCATATATCAGAGGTGTTGGTGACAGATACAACAACACCATGCTTAATGGTGCCAACCTGCCGAGCACGGAGCCGGAAAAGAAATCATTCTCATACGATATCTTCCCCGCGAACCTCATCGAAAGCATTATTACCGCCAAAACTTTTACCCCTGACAAACCCGCTGATTTTACTGGTGGTCTTGTTCAGATCAAAACCATCGAATTTCCTGAAAAACTCTTTCTTAATCTCAGCTTGTCTTCAAGTTACAATACTTTTGGAACGGGAAAAGATGCCTTCACCTACAATGGTGGCTCAAGATGGCTTGGAACAGATGACGGTACAAGATCACTTCCCTCTCTGGTGCCGGGAACAAGGTTGAGCAGTGCAGACCCGGTCGCCCTGCAGTCGATCGGGAGATCATTCTCGAATACATGGTCACTCAATACCACTTCACTTCCTTTGAACGCGGGTTTTAATCTCTCATTTGGAGATAAATTCTCATTCTACGGAAATGATCTGATGGGTGTGATCGCTTCATTGACCTACTCGAACTCTAACGAAGCTCAGCAGATCGAAAGAAACAACTATACATTTGATGGACCCCGTTACGAATACACCGGGCGAAACTACAAAAATTCCGTGATGATCGGTGGATTGCTAAATATATCATACAAAATAGGGTTAAACAACAAGTTCAGCATCAAGAATGTGTTCAGCCAGAACTCTGATGATGAGGTGACCAATTTCGTTGGAGCCTACTACAATAATCCCGACTACCGTGACCAGACCTCGATGCGATATGTTACGAGAAATCTCTTCTCTTCACAGGTTATCGGTGAACATTTTCTTGATTTGCTGAGCGGACTTAAGATCACCTGGAATGCCAATTATGCTCAGTCGAAAAGAGATGAACCCGACGCGAGAAGATACATCTACTCGAAACCCCTTGGTGAAGACGAACCTCTCCGTTTTCAGCTCGATCAGTCGCTCGCGACCCGTTATTACGGCAACCTGATCGATATTAACAGGGGAGCGAACATCGATTTCCACTTCAAACCTTTTGAAAACCCAAATTTACCGGCAATTAAAACCGGGTTTGCCTATGACCTCAAGAACCGTGATTTCAGTGCCCGCAGTTTTGGGTTCAAGAACAAACCCGGTGGTAATTTCATGGCAAAAGACAGTATTCTCCAGCTTTCGGTAGACAAGATTTTTGACCCGGCGAACTTTGGACCCAATTTTATCGAGATCACAGAAGTAACAAAGCCTTCCGATTCTTATAATTCAAACCAGTCGATAATCGCTTCATATTTCGCCGTCGATTTCGCTTACGAGAATGTATTCAAACTCGTTACCGGTGTCAGATATGAGTATTCACGCCAGGAACTCGCCTCAAAAACGCTGACCGGTGAAGAAGCCAAGACAGCTCCCGAGTATCACGACTTCCTCCCCGCGGTGAACTTCACATACCACCCGACCGATCAGATAAATGTAAGATTGGCTTACTCGAAAACACTTGCCAGACCAGAGTTCAGGGAGATAGCGCCATTCAGTTATTATGACTTCCTCGAAAACGAGATAGTGCAGGGCAACCTGAACCTGAAGCGCACACTCGTAAATAATTTTGACGTAAGATTTGAATACTATCCTGCCAGAGCAGCCGACCTTATAGCGCTTGGTTTCTTTTACAAGAACTTTGCCGACCCGATCGAGCAGGTTTTCCTCCCGTCATCTTCGTTCGAGCCGATCCGCTCCTTCAAGAACGCGCAGAAAGCAAACAACTACGGTATTGAACTTGAGCTGAGGAAATCACTCGATTTCATTCATCACTCGCTCTTTGGTCTCGCGTTTGTCGGGAACGCCAGCTATATCAAGTCGGAAGTGGAGTTTGACAATCAGAATCAGACCGGAACCACATACCAGGAAACCACCCGCCCAATGCAGGGTCAGGCTGAATATGTGCTGAACGCGGGACTTTATTACGACAATTATGATGGCGGCTTCTCCGCTTCACTGATCTACAACAAGGTGGGTCAGAAGATACTTAAAGTTGGCTTCGGCGGTCTTGGTGACGTGGTTGAAATGCCGCGAGACCAGGTTGACTTCACAGTATCACAAAACATTACAAATGATCTTTCGCTTAAATTCGCCGCCAAAGATATCCTCGCGCAGGATTACATCTCTGTTCAGAAGGCACCGGGTGGTGACAAGACAGCGTTAAGGATCAAAAAAGGGGCAGACCTTTCACTTGGATTTTCTTACAAGTTTTAATTCTGTCAAATAACAACAAATAGAGGCAACATGTCCAAAATATTCGTTCTCGTGTTTACCCTGCTTGCAGCCACTGCTGTTTATGCTCAGATCCCGCTTCAGGGTGATATAACAACAAACACAACGCTTACCGCGAACAACACATACGTGCTTAAAGGCTTTGTGCGTGTTCAGTCGGGTGCTACCCTTACTATTGAACCCGGAACCATCATTTATGGTGAGAACAGTTCACAGGGTACACTCATCATTAAGCCGGGTGGAAAGATCATCGCTGATGGAACCGTGAACGCTCCCATTGTTTTTACCTCGGAGTTCACCAAACCGGGTGCCTCAAGAACACCAACCTACGGTGACTGGGGTGGTGTTATTATTCTTGGAAACGCCCCGATAAACGTTCCCGGTGGTACCACCGCAATTGAAGGACCCGGCGACTCATACGGCGGCAACAATCCCGACGATAACAGTGGTATTCTGAGATACGTCAGGATCGAATATCCCGGTATCGCTTTCAGCTTGAACAATGAGATCAACGGTCTGACATGTGGCGGTGTGGGAAGAGGTACCATCCTCGACTACATTCAAGTAAGCTACAGTGGTGACGACTCTTTCGAGTGGTTCGGCGGCACAGTTAACGCGAAACACCTCATCGCTTACAGAGGCTGGGATGACGATTTCGATACAGATTTTGGATTCAGCGGGAAACTCCAGTTCCTCGTTGGCTTCCGTGATCCCGCAATTGCCGACCAGTCACAGTCGAACGGTTTTGAATCAGATAACGACGGAACCGGTTCCTCTAATACACCTCTTACCTCGCCTGAGTGGTTCAACGTTACACTCGTAGGCCCGATAAGCGCTCCGGGTGCAAACATCAATTCCCTTTACAGAAGAGGCATGCACCTTAGAAGAAACTCACAGAACAAGATCGCCAACGCGGTAATTCTTGGATGGCCAACCGGTATCCTTCTTGAGAGCACCGGTACGATCAATGGCGCGATTAACGGCAACAATTATGTAAAAAACTCAGTAATTGTGCAGTCAACCAAGGCACTTGACACTGCCAGATCAAATGGTACATTTATAATCGACAACTGGTTCTCCACGAACATGAACGGCACTATCTACTCAACTGTTGGTGAGGCTCAGATGGTTGATCCTTTCAATCTCTCGCTACCAAAAGCGATGCTTCAGAACGGCTCACCACTTCTTACAGGTGGTTTGACACCTCCCGCTGATGGATTCTTCGATCAGACTGCCACATTCAGAGGCGCGTTTGGAACCAATGACTGGACAACCGGTTGGGCCCGTTTCGATGGCACAACTTCAGTTGAAGAATTTGCTAACGATATGCCTGTTAAATTTGAATTGTCGCAGAACTATCCTAATCCGTTCAACCCTTCCACCAAGATCAGATTCTCTGTACCCGAAGCTTCCAATGTTAAGCTGACGGTTTACAATGCTATTGGTCAGAAGGTGGCAGAACTCGCCAATGGCATGATGAATGCCGGTAGTTATGAAGTTGACTGGAATGCTTCCGCTTTGACAAGTGGTGTATATGTTTACAGGCTCGAAGCCGGAAACGTGAACATCACCCGTAAAATGAGTTTGTTGAAATAGTTTCCTCTTTTCAACAACCTTCGACTCTCAAGCCCTCGTGACCCGGGGGCTTTTTTTTTGTTTGTTCACCGCAGAGGAATGTAAAAAGTTACACGGATTTCACGGATTAAACACGGATTTCAAAGATTAAATTTGAATCCGTGGAATCTGTGTAAAATCCTGTTAATCCGTGTAACCCTTTCTCTGCGTACTTTGCGGTTATTAAACTCACTTAAGATAAGGCAGGGAACCATGGAACTGGGTAATCAGCCAACGGTTGCCATGCTTTTCGAGCACACCAGTGTAGCGGATATTATTGTTTTCGAAAACACCGGTCGGGGTTTGGTATTGCTGATCAGCGATCACGGCAAACCAGGCAACCGTTTTCGACTGTGACAACCTGATCTCTTTACACCTGATTGTGAAGTGGATTGCCTGAAGAAAACGGGAGGACTGTACTATATGGCTTCTCATTTCATCCCAACCGAAATATTCGGCTTTGTCGTAGAGGCCAAATACCACCAGTTCGGGAGATTTTAGCCATAAAGTATCGTGGGCCAATGTATCACGCTGCTCAAATGCCTTGAAAAGTTTGTCAACTGTCATAAAAACAGCATGCTCAGCAGCGGGCGGCTGGGTGTTCTCCTTCACACAACCGGTGAAGGAAAAGGAAATTATAATGAATGAGAATAATATTGTTTTCATATCGCGAAAGATTTTTTTATTATGCATTCCAAAATTTAACAAAAATGGACTAAACAATGAACCTCAACGAGATCAAAGCGTGGCTGGAAGAAAACAAAGATGAAAGAGGGATCAGATCGTGGGAGAAAGCGGGTCTCTCGAACATGTCAACTTACGGTATCGGCCTTACCAAAATCAAGGCATTCACCAAAAAGATGAAAAAAGATGTGGTGCTTGCCCGTGAACTTTGGGAGCAAAAAAACTATGACATGAGGATAATATCCGTTTTGATCGATGATCCCAATCAACTCACCCGTGAACGCATTGAGGAACAGTTGCAAGACCTTGAGTTCTGGATGATGTCATACGCCTATGTCTCCAATCTCTTAAGCGCGGTGCCCTTCAAACGGGATCTGGTTCTGGAATGGATCAACGAGAAGAACGATCTGAAGCGGAGAATTGGCTTCAATCTACTGGGTGGCATGATCAAAGGTGAAAAACCCGTCAATAATGAGTTCGCCTTTGAGATATTGGACAGGATCGAAAAAGAGATACAAGGCGAAGAGAATTTTGTAAAAGACGCAATGAACAACTGTCTTCTGGGTCTTGGACAAACCAACAAAGAGCTTAACGAAAAAGCGCTCGGTGTGGCGAAACGAATCGGCAGAGTGGATGTGGATTATGGATTCAACTCATGTCAGGCACCGGACTGCGTAAAGCATCTTTCATCACCGAGAATTCAGGCCAAATTCGGTTAACCTATCCCGTAAAAATTGTCTTCTGAGTGTATCCGGCGTTCGATCGCTCTCGCGATAACGCTATTTTGGGGCTCTTTCAGCCCCGGATCACTGTTGACTATCAGTTGAGCCTGATCTTTGGCGGAGAGCATTATTGCAGAATCGTTGGCGAGGTCGCAATAGCGAAACTCAGGGATACCGCTCTGTTTTTTGCCAAAGATATCTCCGGGGCCTCTCATTTTCAGATCGATCTCTGAAAGCTTGAATCCATCGCTGCTTTGCTCCATCGCTTTAAGGCGCGTGATCGACCTCCACCTGTCAAGGATGTGCTGGGGGAGGTACTCGATCTGCTGCTGGAGTTTTCCCGCGGAGGCTACAATTTCATCCTTCGTTAAGAGAATACAGTAAGACTGATCGGCGCCACGGCCGATTCTCCCACGCAACTGATGGAGCTGTGAAAGTCCAAATCTGTGTGCTTCATGGATCAGCATAACGGTTGCATTCGGAAGATCAACACCGACTTCAATTACGGTGGTGGAAACAAGCACATCGAACTCGCCCGTTACAAACCGGTTCATCACTTCCTCTTTCTCTTTCCATTTCATCCTGCCATGAAGAAGTCCGACTCTTAAATCGGGGAGGTGATGGGTCGTGATCTCTTCGTAACCTTCCTGAGCTGCTTTCAGATCGAGTTTCTCCGATTCCTCAACCAAAGGAAATACTATGAATGCCTGACGTCCGCTCCCTACTTCCGAGCGGATAAAACCATAAATACCTCCGAGCGCTGACTCACCCCTGATGGCAGTACGGATCTGTATTCTGTTGGCAGGGAGTTCATCGATAGTTGAGACATCAAGTTCTCCGAACACAGTCATCGAGAGGGTACGTGGGATGGGAGTGGCGGTCATTACCAGCACGTCAGGGGTTTCTGATTTCTGGATCAGCCGGGCCCTGTGTTCTACACCGAAGCGGTGCTGCTCATCGATGACGATCAGACCCAAATGATTAAACTCAACTTTGTCCTCGAACAGGGCATGAGTGCCAACAAGAATATCGACCTCACCCTCAGCCAAAGATGAAAATATTCTTTTTCTCTCCCTTGCTGAAGTGCTGCCGGTGAGTAGCTCGATTGTAAGTCTGTACCCGTTTTGCTCATTTATTATCGAAATGTAGCGGGAAAGATTCTTAAAGTGCTGTGACGCAAGAACTTCTGTAGGTACCATAAGGGTGGTCTGATAACCGGAGTCGATCGCCATTAGCATCGCGATAAGGGCAACAACCGTTTTGCCGCTTCCCACATCACCCTGAAGAAGGCGCATCATCGGCTGCGGTGAAAACATATCTTCTTTTATCTCATGGAGTACGCGGAGTTGTGCTTTCGTGAGGGTGAACGGTAGTTTTTCGATCAGATCTTTAACTAACCGCGTTTTAACCCGGAACTGAATGCCTTTTGCAGTCCTCCGGAACTCTTCACGCTTTGCGAGGGCGTTAAGTTGAAAGAAGAAGAACTCCTCGAATTTCAGTCGTTTTTGAGCTCTTTGAACGGCATCGAATGAAGTGGGTTGATGAAGTTCGCGTACAGTTTCTTTTAATGAGGGGAGATCGTGTTTTTGCAGGATCGAATCGGGAAGAGTCTCATCGATATTGTTAATATACGTCGAGATCGCGCGGTCTATAATCCGCCGTATACCTGTTTCACCAAGCCCCGCCTCTTTGAAGAATTGATTAACAGAGTAAACAGGGATCATCTTACCCGTATTGAAGAATTTGGTGCTCTCCTCATCGGTAAGCCTGTCGAAAACAGGGTGGATGATCTGAAAATCGCCCCTTTTTGAGATGGAGGGTTTCCCTGAAAAAGCCACCACCTGACCGGGGGTAAATGCTTTTGAGAAATACTCAATACCCTGAAACCAGATGCAGTCAAGCTCGCCTGTTTTATCACTTATCCTGACTGCAAGAAGCCTTGTTTTCCCGAATGAGACGGCTTTTGAATCCAGTACTGTGCCTATAAGGGTAAGCTCATTGGAAAAGCCTCTTTTAACCAATTCAAAAGCTTTTCCGATGGTTAGTATGGTTGTACGGTCGATATGCCTGAACGGAAAGTACCAGAGAAGGTCACCTACTGTAGCCAATCCCGCCTTTATGAAGGCTTTGGCACGGGCAGGGCCAACAAGAGGCAGCTTGCTTATCGAGTCATTAAGTCCCGCCACTTCAACCTGTCAGTCGAACTTTTTGTTATTTAGTCTGCCGGCTATTCTGTTGTATTCCGTTTCGATCAGTTCCTGTGAATATTTTCTTTCAAGGCGTCTGATGGCAAAATGAGCCGTGGCGATCTCCTGATAGAAATCGGTGAAAAGGTAATTAATGGTAGCCCCACCCGCGGCACCGATAATGGGGGTTGCCTGTCCGACGAATTTTATCAAAACGTTTTGAGAAAACCTTTCTGTGATCTTCGCAAGGAACTTGCCAAGCACGTTTGAAGCAGCCTCTCCGGCGAGAATTGATTCAAGCCTGCCGGCAAGGGCAGCTATCTCCCGGGCGAGGATAACGCGTATTGCATAATATGAAGAATTCATGGCATCATCATCCTTGCTTCTCGATCCGAAAGCGAAAACCTGAACGCAGTTAAGCCGGGCTTCGAGGCTGGAGAGGTTCTCACCATTCATTTTGGCGATCTCAGCTATAGATCTCAACATAACAGTGGTGGTAAGCGGCAGCTCGATGGCGAGGGCGGTGAATCCAAAAAGGCCGGCACCACCTCCGAGCACGCTCGTTACAAGTTTGTGTATTTTCTTCGAGTCATGAGGAGAGTTTGATTCAACATACTCAAGGGTTTTAACCGCGAGGTTTGTCCCTTTCAGCAACGCGTCGTTTGTGATATCAGATATCTTGTTCCGGCTTCCCTCAGGAAGTTTATCGATAAGTTTTTCTATAGGACTGCCGATAAAATTGGAAACCTTGATGAAAAAAGAGGGCTGTTCCATGGTCTGAACAGCTTTTTCAAGATCAAGGAAATCACTGTACTCAATGCCGGATGAAAATAATTTCGCGTCCTCACTCATTTTAAGCCTCCGAGGAAATTGGTTAATAATCTTACACCGAATCCGGTCATCCATGTTTTTGAGTAACTGGTTGAACTGTTCGCTATCGCGGGACCCGCGATATCGATGTGTGCCCAGTTTTCCCCGTTCCGAACGAACTTTTCGAGGAACTTCGCGGCTGTGATCGCCCCGCCGTATCTTCCACCGGTGTTTTTAACATCGGCAACATCACTTTTAATGTATTTGTTGTATTCATTCCAAAGAGGCATTCGCCACACACGCTCGCGGGTGAGTTCACCTGATGCTGTGAGTGACTCTGCCAATTCATCATTATGAGTAAAGAAAGCGGCGGCAAGTTCACCGAGCGCCACAGCCGCAGCACCGGTAAGAGTGGCAAGATCGAGTATGATATCGGGTGATTCACCTGAGGCATACCAAAGGGCATCCGCGAGAACGATCCTCCCTTCGGCATCAGTGTTATCAACTTCAACAGTTTTACCGGAAAAGGTTGTAACTATGTCTCCGGGTCTGTAGGCTGAACCGCTGAGCATATTCTCCGCGAGCGGAAGCGCGGCGATAACCTTCAACGGGAGTTGAAGATTCACGATGTTCAGCATGGCGCCGGTAACCGCGGCGGCACCTGACATATCTGCTTTCATCCAGCCCATATTCTGGGCAGGTTTAATTGAAATGCCGCCTGAGTCGAAGGTGACACCTTTTCCCACCAGCGCAACGTGTTTAACCGGCTCAGGGTGTTCATATCTGATTATTGCAAGTCTTGGGGGTGTGTCACTGCCGCCACCCACGGAGAGTATGCCTCCCATTTTAAGTTCGTTC
>JAEYUD010000175.1 GCA_023433685.1 Bacteroidota bacterium | reverse complement strand
GTCCGGACCAGATTACCCCCGGATTTTTGTGTCTGGAAGATCAAATTTAATCAACCGGATTTGATTTAAATATATTAATGCTAAATTTAGCCTCAAGATTCTCACATAATCCGGAAGGAACAGCAACATGGACTTCGAAAACGCACTGCACGGATTTTCGGAAATGGCACCCAGAATTACAGAACTGATACTGGACATGGGTGAAAAGAAGGGCCGGCTGAGTGATGAAGAAGCTGACACGGTTCTCGAGCCGCTGATGGAGGAGTATGAAAGGCTTTCCGACGACCTCGCGGAGCTTGAAGAGCCTTTTCTTAACAACTTCGCGGTTCTCATCATGGGGCAGATGTTCGGATGTTTTGACGAGTTCGACAAGAAAAGGGACGCCTTCCTGGTGAAGCATCCCTTTCCCGGCGGTAAAAAGTATGAAAAGGCACAGAACGATCTGGTTGAGCTCTATAAAGAGGCGATCGAAGAGTTTCAGGTACTGCGGCTTGTTTCGCTGAACCCGTTCTGCGACCGGCATGGTCTTAACTCAGAGGATGAGCTTAAAAAATTCATCAACAACCGTCAGAAAGAGATAAAACTCGACGACCTGTTCTACGCTCCGGAACCGTGAGCGGCCGTTATTGCAGATATTGCTCTACAATAGCCTTTATTTTGTTGTTGATCTCCTCACCTGGCCTGTTGTTTTGAGGGTCGGTGGCATATTTCTTCAGAGCTTCGGCAACGGGGAAGTTGGCATCTTCAGCCGCCACTTCCGCGAGCTTGGCGATGGCTTTATCCTGGTCGCCCTCCACCTCAAGATAGATGATGGCATAAGCTATGGTTAAACCGGAGGTCATCCCGGCGGCAGCTGCCTTGTCAAGCTTTTCAAGATACTTCATTGAACCATAGTTCTTCGTGGTGGCATCGTCGCTTAAGATGAACGGGAGAACCGTCGTGTGGAACTCTTCCGCTTCAATGTAGCCCGTAACCGTCTGAATAAACTTTCCATCATGCTCGAAGAACGCGGTAGCCGGATAGCCGGTTATCTTGAATTTTTTACCGAACTGTGCCGGGGTGAGAGATTCGCCCGCTATGGTGATATCCCCGTCTTTCTCCGGATTGTACTTTATGGCGATGAAATCATCGTTCAACGCTTTGATAACCGGCGCTTTCGCGTAAGTGGCGGTATCCATCACTTTGCACCAGCCACACCAGTCAGTGTACGCGTCGAGAAGCACCCGCTTGTCCTGCTCCATCGCGAGCTTAAAACCCTCCGCGGGATTATACCACTTCAACTCCTGCGCGAGCACTGATAAAGATAAAAACAACATTATTGCAAACATCCGTGTGAACGGTCTCATTCCAACTCTCCAATAAAAGGGTAATTAAATTAAAGGGATAAACCCATCATGCGATCCACTGTTTGATGCGTGAACTTAAAGAGGGTTTCCGTGGTTTCAAATTTATGAATATTGGGCGAATATTCCGGGATATCTTCTATTAATACTGGCTGTGTGCACGATTGTTCCCGGAGATCAAAAAAAACAAAAATCATGAACAAGTACATTAAACTTCTACTCGCTGTTGCCCTTCCCCTCCTGGTGGGAAGTGTTGCCGGACTTGCCACCACCCCCAATATAAAGGAGTGGTACGTCTACCTGCAAAAACCCGTTTTCAGCCCTCCGAACTGGCTCTTTGGGCCCGTCTGGACCCTCCTCTACATCCTGATGGGGGTGGGATACTATTTCATCCTTCAGGCTGAACCGGGCGAACTCCGGAAGAGGGCCCTTAACGCTTTCTACATACAGTTGGCTCTTAACTTTGCCTGGAGCTTTATCTTTTTTGAGTTCAGACTGATCGGCGTTGCTTTCTTCGAGATCATTTTTGTGTGGCTTTCGGTTGCCTGGATGATCTACACATTCTACCCCGTGAAGAAGAGCGCGGCACTGATGCAGATCCCGTACATCTTGTGGGTGAGCTTTGCCTCGGTGCTGAATGGAACGGTCTGGGCGCTGAACTGACAATAAAAAAGGCTGCCCCGCGCGGGCAAGGCAGCCTGAACAAAGTTAAATAACCATTAGAGTTTATGGTACATCGTTTCGATCTTCTCGAGCGTGTCGTAAAGCTCTTTTGGCACGTGACCTTCAAAAGTATCGTAATACTTCCTTATGCTCTCCATCTCGGCGAGCCCCGATTCCTTGTTCACGTCGAAGAGTCCGCTCATTTTCTCATCTGAGAGACCGAGGCCTTCGGTGTTGAGTGAACCCGGTTTCGGGAGGAACCCTTTCGGGGTTTCAACGGCGATATCGGCACCATCAACACGGTTGAATATCCACTCAAGAACGCGGATGTTCTCACCGTATCCCGGCCAGATGAACTTTCCGTTCTCATCTTTGCGGAACCAGTTAACATAGAATATTTTCGGAAGTTTCGCCTGATCGGCATTTTTTCCTGTCTCGATCCAGTGAGCGAAATAGTCACCCATGTTGTAACCGCAGAACGGGAGCATGGCGAAGGGATCGCGTCTGATCTGACCAACAGCACCGGTGGCGGCCGCTGTGGTTTCTGAAGAAACAGTTGAGCCCATGAAAGTGCCGTGCGTCCAGTCGAAAGCTTCAGCCACAAGGGGCACTTCCTTGGCGCGTCTTCCGCCGAAAAGGATAGCTGATATCGGCACGCCGGCAGGATCTTCCCACGCGGGATCGATCACGGGACATTGCCCGGCAGGGGCCGTGAATCTTGAGTTGGGATGCGATGAAGGCTCGGATGATTCAGGAGTCCAGGGCCTGTTCTTCCAGTCGGTAAGATGCGCCGGCTTCACGTCGGTCATTCCTTCCCACCAGATATCCCCTTCAGGGGTTAGGGCAACGTTCGTGAAGATCGAGTTTGCACGGGCTGAAAGAATCGCGTTACCGTTCGTTTTCATCGATGTACCGGGGGCAACGCCGAAGAAACCATATTCAGGGTTAACGGCATACAGTCTACCGTCGGCACCGAACTTCATCCATGCGATATCATCACCCACGGTTTCAACTTTCCATCCGGGAAGTGAAGGCGTGAGCATCGCGAGGTTGGTTTTTCCGCAAGCGCTCGGGAACGCCGCGGCGATATACTTCTTTTCACCTTCAGGGTTGGTGATGCCAACAATAAGCATGTGCTCTGCCAGCCAGCCTTCGTCGCGGGCCATTACAGAAGCGATCCTGAGGGCGAAGCACTTCTTCCCAAGCAGCGCGTTTCCACCGTAACCACTTCCGAAAGACATTATTGCTCTCTCTTCAGGGAAGTGAACGATGTACTTGGTGGTATTGCAGGGCCAGGGCACGTCTTTTTCACCTTCGGCGAGGGGTTTTCCGACCGAGTGAAGGCACGGCACAAACTCGCCGTCGCCAAGCTGATCGAGAACCTTTTGACCCATTCTGGTCATAATTTTCATGTTACAGACAACGTACGCGGAATCGGTAAGTTCCACCCCAATGTGAGCGATGTTTGAGCCAAGCGGACCCATGCTGTAAGGGATAACGTACATCGTGCGCCCCTTCATGCAGCCATCGAACAGCCCTGAGCCCGGTTCAAGAAGTATCTTTTTCATTTCGGCAGGAGCCATCCAGTTGTTGGTTGGGCCCGCGTCTTCCTTCTTCTCCGCGCAAATGTATGTTCTGTCTTCAACTCTCGCCACGTCACTGGGATCGGACATGCAGATATAGCTGTTGGGCCTTAGTTCGTCGTTCAGTCTCCTGAACGTCCCGGCAGCTACCAGCTCACCGGCGAGACGGTTATACTCTTCTTCTGAGCCGTCGCACCAATAAACCGCGTCTGGCTTGCAAAGTGATGCCATTTCTTCGACCCACTTCAGCAGCTTTTTGTTTGTTGTCATCTTAAAACCTCGGTTGTTTCATTATATTGTCGCTTATGTTTATTTTTACAGACCGTAAACAACAATAAATTTGAATTAATAGATATCCTCGTATGTCAGTTCAAAATATTGAACTTTCAAAACTACTAAATTTAACGCATTTTTCAAATAAAAGAGCCGGATTTACCCCTGTTTCCGGCGATATCCGCAATGCTTCGACTGCTTGAAAAACTTGGAAGAAAAACTCTCGACTTTATCTCCGAGCTCGGGGAGATATCGCTCCTGCAGTTCAGGATATTCGTTGCCTTCCCCAAGATGTTCCGTAACCGTCGCCAGGTGCTCTACCAAATGGAGCATATCGGCGTGGGCTCGCTCCCCCTTGTGCTGATAATCGCTGTTTTCACCGGCGCGGTTGCCGCCTGGCAGGCCGCCTACCAGCTTAAGGGGATAGCCCCCCTCTCGTTCCTCGGTGCCGCCACGAGCCGCGCGATCGTAACCGAATTGGGGCCCGTCCTCACCGGTATTGTTATCGCCGGCAGGGTTGGCGCCTCGATAGCCGCTGAACTCGGCACAATGAAGGTAACCGAGCAGATCGACGCCCTGGAAAGCATGGCGATAAGCCCTTTCCGCTTTCTTGCCATGCCGAGATACCTCGCCTCGATAGTGATGCTGCCAATTCTGGCACTTTTCGCCTCGTTTATCGCCGTTTTCGGCGCGTTTCTGGTTTCAAACTACTTCCTCGGGGTGTCATCGGCGGTCTTCTTTCAGTCGGTTAAACAATATTTCAAACTCTACGACCTCTTCACGGGACTCGTGAAGACGGTGTTTTTCGGAGCCGTCACTTCCCTTATCGGTGTGCATAACGGACTCCGCACGGGAGGTGGTGCTGAAGGCGTGGGCAACGCCACAATTCGATCATTCGTCCTCTCGGCGGCACTAATTCTTATTCTCGACTATGTTCTCTGGATCCTCCTCTTCTGACAGGGGCTCCATCACAAATTTTAACGGAGATCAAAAAATGAACGACATTATTCTTCAGAAGCAACAGCAGGCAATTGAAATTCTTAAAGAGCAGAACATCGACATGTGGCTCACATTCGTGCGTGAGAGCGCTTCGATCCACGATCCCGTGCTCGATACCATCGCGGGCGTTAATGTTACATGGCAGTCGGCTTTCATCCTCACAAAACAGGGACACCGTAAGGCGATCCTCGGCTCGCTCGATATAGCGAACCTGAAAGATGCCGGCACTTTCGACGACATCACGGGGTACGTTAAATCGATCCGCGAACCCCTCCTCGAGTTCGTGAAGGAAGTGGATCCGAAAACGATCGCCGTGAACTACTCGAAGAGCATGAACCTTGCTGATGGACTCACCCTCGGTCTTTACAAAGTGCTGCTCGATCACTTCGCGGGCACACCTTACGGCGACCGACTCGTTTCATCAGAGAACATCGTCTCCTCACTCCGCGGAAGGAAATCAGCCGATGAGCTTAAGATAATGCGTGAAGCAGTTGCCATAACACTTGAGATATTCGATGAAGTGGGCAAGTTCATCACAGTAGGCCGCACCGAAAAAGAGATAGCCGCGTTCATGACCAAGCGCACCCACGACCGCGGACTTACCGTGGCATGGGAAGCCGACAGCTGTCCGGCCGTGTTCACGGGCCCCGACACCGCCGGCGCGCACGCGGGACCAACCAACCGTAAGGTTGAAGGCGGGCACCTGATAAACATCGATTTCGGCGTTAACTACAAAGGCTACTGCTCTGACCTCCAGCGCACCTGGTACATCCTGAAAGATAATGAAACCGACGCTCCCGCCGAGGTAAAACGGGGTTTCGATGTACTTAAAACATCGATCACCAAAGCAGCCGAAACACTTAAACCCGGCATAACCGGCGTTGAGGTTGATGCCGCCGCCCGCGGACACATAACCTCGAACGGATTCGAAGAATACCCCCACGGCCTCGGACATCAGGTGGGCCGCGTCGCCCATGATGCCGGCCCCGGTCTCTTCCCCGCCTGGGAAAAATACGGCAACCTCCCCTTCATCCCGTTGGAGAAAAACCAGGTCTTCACCATCGAACCCCGACTCTTCGTTGCCGATCACGGCATCGTAACCATCGAGGAAGAGGTCGTGTTAACCGACACGGGAATCGACTGGCTCAGCAACCGGCAGACCGAGTTGATGCTGTTGAGGTAGCCCCCATGCTCGAAACAGTTATCCTTATAATCACCGGCTTGCTTGCCGGGGTGCTAGGCGGATTTTTTGGGATCGGCGGCGGGGTGATCATCATCCCGGCACTGACCTTGCTTCTGGGGTTCGACCAGAAGACCGCGCAGGGGACGTCCATTGCGTTCTTGCTACCCCCGGTCGGCATACTGGCATTTATGAACTACTATAAAGCCGGCTTCGTGGATGTAAGAGCCGCGGCGATAATGATCGTGATGTTCATCGCCGGCAGCTGGATCGCCTCCAAATTCGCGATCGACATGGATCCCGTATATCTGAAGAAAGGCTTCGCCATCTTCCTTATCATTTACGCGGCGAAACTGCTGTTTGAGAAGTAGTTATTTTTGAAATAACCCCCAAAAAATTGTGATATCCCCCCACAGACCCAACAATTTGTGGGGGATTTTTTTGATTTTAGCCTCCCTGCTTGCATTGTCTGCTCTCATTTAGTAAGTTTCTTTTTGCGATTTTCAATTTACGGGATCGCTTCATTTTTTCAAATTAACGCTGCAGGAAAAAATGAGGAGGCTTTACCCGGCACTGATATTTTCAGTGCTGATAGTTATCTCAATCCTCGCGGGCTGGTGGCTAAACGAGCTTCACCCAAACAGGATCGGGCAATACCTCGGTGTCCCGGGGATATTGCTTATAATCGCCTCTCTAACCTACTCTTTATCGAAGAGGGACCTGACCTCCCCCGGGAGATCGTTCCCCCTGATCAGGCTGCACGAAATGCTCGCCGGCCTCGGTGGCATGCTGCTTCTTGCGCATGGCAGACTGCATTTTAACGCCCTGATCCCCTCTATTGCTCTGGTAATGCTTCTGATCCTCCTAATTAGCGGTATGATAGTAAAGTTCACCCTCGCGGGTGTAATGTCAAGTATGAAGGCAGACGAAGAGGCGCTGATCAGTCAAGGTTTCACACCGCTACAGGCCTGGCGCGAGATACACCTACAAGCCCTGCAAGACCCCGGGGTTATGAAATGGCGCCGGATACACACACCCGCCGCTGCCATCTTTCTTGCCCTCTCGCTCCTTCACATCCTCGGGATTTTCGCGCTGTGGGGGTGGAATTGAGATTTACCGGCTGGTTCGTTGCCGCATTCCTTCTGGGAATTGTTGCCATCATCATTTCTCCACACACTGCCCTCAACCCCGGTTTTATGAGCAAGGGTCACGAATTTCTAAAGAATGACTGCTCAAAATGCCACGAGATACCCGGCGGACCGGTTTCAAAAAAATGTGTCGCCTGCCATGATCCACAGAAGACAGGACTGGTTTCCGCCACTTCCAACCCCGATTTTAAAGCAAATGAGCTGATTAACCGCCTCCACAAGAACATCGACGGGCTCGACTGCCTCCGCTGCCACCTCGAACATACCGGAAGATCGAAAGAACTTGCCGACAGCCTCTTTTCACACTCAATGATCAGCGCTGGCGGCAAAGTGGCCTGCACAGTCTGTCACGACTTTCAAATGCCACAGGACGGGGTTCACACCATAACCCCAAACCAGTGCAGCACCTGCCATGAAACTGAAACATGGAAGAAGGCATACTTTAACCACAACGTGCTTGGAGATCAGAAAACGAGATGCTCATTCTGCCACGCGAAGGTGAAACCAGACGACCAGATGCACTCATCGTTCGAGACCGAAAACTCATGCGAGATATGCCACACCACCAAGGCATGGAAGCCCTCAACCTTCAAACACGATGAACACTTCGTCTTCGATGACAATCACCCAAATTCATGTCTGAACTGCCACAAGGCGGATGACAACCACAAAACCTGGACTTGCTACAACTGCCACGCGCATCAGGAAGAGGCAATCGCCAAAAGCCACAAAGATGTGGGTGTGCTCTATTACAAGAACTGCGTGAAGTGTCACCGCTCGGGCGACAATTACTTCTCGGATAAAAACAAGCAACGCAAACGCGAAAAAGAGCAATGGCGCGAGGAGATGAAGTGGGCAGAGTAAGGCTCCGTGGCGACGAAGGTAAAACTTTTTCAGGCCATCCCCGTTTTTTAACCAACTTTTAAGCCGGAATCTTAAAAATAATTTGTAATTTGTTCTTCAACTTTTGATAATACTTCAGGTTATGAACAAGATACTCCCCTCCGTTTTGTTATTCGCGGGGCTGATAGTGGTTTCCATTCTGATCGATCTTCTGTTTCACAGCATCGGGATCGCGTGGATCGGCAGGTACTTCGGCATCCTCGGCACAACCCTCATAATTATCTCATTTATCTACTCACTAAGAAAACGAAAATTGATCTCGTCAGGGCAACCTAAATCGCTCCTCACCATGCACGAGACCCTCGGCTGGCTCGGCGGCGTGATGATCATAGTGCACGGCGGCATCCACTTCAACGCGGTGATCCCCTGGATGGCACTCCTCGCCATGGTTGTGGTGATCGCCAGCGGACTGACGGGGAAATTCCTCCTTTCCGAAGTGAAGGGCGACCTGAAAGACCGCGTGGCGGAGCTTAAAGGGAGGGGTTTCACACCCGAAGAGATCGAGAGGGATGTGCTGTTTCAGTCGCTCCTCGTCGGCAAAATGCAGAAATGGCGCAAAGTTCACATGCCCCTTAACGCGATATTCATGGCACTCGTGCTTATCCACATAATCGGCACCCTTTTGATGTGGAGCTGGCGATGAGAACGATGTACTTCTTTCTGGCAGCACTTCTTTTGGGAATTGCAGCCGTTGTAACAGCCCCCTATTATGCCATCAACCCGGGCGTTTTGAGCCGCGGACATGAAGAACTGAAAAACGACTGCCTGAAGTGTCACTCGCTCGCGGCGGGTGCCGTAACCGAAAAATGCCTCGAGTGCCACAAGCGGGAGGGCATCGGCCTCAAACCGGTGAAAGCCGTGGCTGACTACAAAGAGAACAAGCGGGCAAACCTTCTTCACAGGAACATAACAGAAATTGAGTGCGTTACCTGCCACCTCGAACATACGGGCGAGGCAAAAAACTTCGCCATAAAGAAATTTTCGCATCAGATAATCGGCACTTCCACCCGGGAGAAATGCTCCGCCTGCCACGATTATCAGAAACCGGCCGACGACCTCCACTCACTCGTGAAAGACGAGTGCAGCAAATGCCACAACACCGAGAGCTGGAAGGGTGCCAAATTCGACCACGCCTCACTCGGCGCGAATAAAGATAACTGCACGAAGTGTCACGAAAAAGTGAAACCCAATGACGACCTCCACGCCTCACTCGCCAAAGGTGAGCAGTGCGCCGCGTGCCACACCACTTCCGCGTGGAAACCCTCGACATTCGACCATACCAAATACTTCGTTTTCGACCGCAATCACCCCGAAACCTGCTCAAACTGCCACACTTCCGGCACAGGATACAAGCAGTACACCTGCTACAACTGCCACGAGCACAGCGAAGCCAAAATCGCCCGCAAACACCAAAAAGAAGGGATCGCCGACTTCACAAACTGCGTTAAATGCCACCGCTCCGGCAACGAACACGACATCAAAGGCAAAGGCGAAGGCTCAGGCAAAAACGAAGGCGGCCGGGAAGGAAAACGCGAAAACAAAGGGGGCGAAAGGGAACACGAAGGCGGGGAAGATTAATTTCCGGAAAAATTGGAAAAGAAGCACTCTATATATTATATGATCATAAGCTCATGTTAAAATAAAAGGAGACTGTCATGTCAACGTTATCAAACTTGTTTTCAGCCGCGAATTTCAAATCAACGATCAGGAATTATTGCAGCCAAATTGGTTGGAAAATTGCCGAGATAGATGACAAACACGCGATACTTATATTTGAAATGGATTCCGGTCGCACACAAAAGCTTTTTATCATCAAATATGGTGAAGTGCTTGAGTTTTCAGTTCCGAGCCTTCTCCAGTCAGACGACGAAGACGAAATACCGCATCAGCTCTCCACCCTCCTCCTCAAGCGAAACGCGCAAATGAGCATCGGCTTCTGGGCAATCGAAGAGATCAGCCAGAAATTCACATTCAGCATCATGCACAACGCGCCCATCGAGTTAATGAACGTCAACTTCTTCCAGGCAGTCGTCAACTCCCTCGTCAACGAATGCGATGAACTTGAGGGGCTGATGGATGATGAGTGAGCATAAAGAACTGGTGAGATTTAATTTAATCCAAACTTAAACTGGTATTGATATGAATAAAATAGAAAGAAACATTCACGATTATCTTCCCCTTAACCGGAAAGAACGATTTTTCACTGGCACAGTGCTGCCACAAATTATTTGTTCAGATAACTTCAAAAACCTTCCACTCTTCTTCGAATTGATCCCGGATTTTCCAAGTGGAATTGAGATCCGCCCGGATGCACACAATAACAACATACTTATTTTTACAGAGTATAGCCTCAAAGAGAGCCTTGTAGAGGATAACCATAAACGTAAGTTTAGTGGTAATTATGAAACGAAAGACACACCCGACGCAATCATTTTAGTTACAGATCCTCAGTTATTGTTGATCGTTATCGAAGCAAAAATGTACAGTAATGCAACCGCAGAAAAGCTAAACGAGCAACTACGAAATCAGAAGTGGATCATTAACGAGTTAAGTACGATTCACTCGATTCCCGCGGAAAATATTTATCATATTGCTATTACCCCATCAGGAATGATCCGGTACAGGTCCGCAGTTAATGAACCATTGATCTATTGGGAGGATATACTCGAGAAATATGAGAATTTGCTGACAAACAACTATTTCTATGAGGTCTTGAGGATTTCGATCGATAAATTCAGCGACTTAAAATCCCAAACGCAAGAGGGGGGGCTGACTTATGGAAAGAATATGGAAGAGAGAATCCGGGGAGAAGTTATTGTTGAGCTCCACAGAAAGGGGAACAAATTCATTGTTGGTCGTGGAGGTGGTATTTCGGGAGACAAATTAAGAACAGACCTTCAAAACGGTGCATGGAAAAGTTTTGAATATGAGGTCAACTACTCCCAAACCATACCTGTAAACAGGAACTGGTTTACCTCAGAACAGTTTGTCAAGGCTGTGGAAGCGAAAGAAGCGGCCGAACAGGCAAAGGCTTCTGAAGAGGTGAAGAAATCGGGATTTTTAAGTAAATTCTTCAAAACCACCGTGGTAACATCAAAGATTGAAAATGACTCATCGCCGCGTCATTCCGACGCATGGCATTTCTCTCATCTCGGGGAAGCCTACTTTAAGAGTATCGCATCGGTGATTGGAGCAAGGACAATTATTGATGCACCGATCGATCTCGTTTATATTGGTAAGTCGGGAGAACCATACGAAAACAAAAGATTAGGGAGGAATGTAAATCCAAATTGGGCAGTGGTATTAAGAGATGGAAAAGAATTTCGTCGAAATCGCAGTGGCGGCTTGGAAGAGGGCCTCTGGTCAAAGTCCAAATGTAATGTATTCGAGTGGAGCGAGATTGTTTCTTGGTTTAAGAAGTAGCTGTGAAGGGAGAATTTACGGGTACGAATCCCGTACGACGCGCTTCAAACAGAAAGTAAAGAGAGGGAGCGGATTATTTGCTCCCAAATCAATAAGATATGTGAACCAGCTAAAGAATTTAACAGTCTATCTGAACCTAAATATCAAATCAATTAATCATGATCCCTGGCGAGGTCCAAAAAACTTATCGCCATTAAAATGAATAAGGTGTTCAGGCTCCTCAGCTATCCAAACTTCAGTTTCCCAAGCAATTTCAGAGATATATTTTTTAAATTCGGCTCTACTTGGGAATACTGTCACAAAGATTTTGCCCAGTGGGCAAGATTTAAAACACTCCTCCAATTCAATCAGGCGCTTTGGTGAGATAGGCCCATGCGAAGTTACTACTTCAATCAAGTACATCCATTTTCTAACGCTGTCAACAAAAATTATATCAGGTATTTTGTCGCGTTCGTCGAAGTTTATTCCAAATTCCTGTAATTTTTCAGGCTTCTTATAAAAACCTTTTTCAGCGGTGTCTCCCAAGTATAACAACTCCGCGTTTCTGATAAATCTTGGAGCAAATTCCTTAAGTACTTTTATCTGAGCTTCATTATGCTTACCAGGTGACATTTTTTTAATCTCACCGTCCAATACTACTGAAATAAAACGATCCTCTCTTTTTTGCTTGTAGATATCTTTCAGTTTGCCTGCTCTTTCAGTAAATTTTTTTACATGTGCTCGCCATCTTTTATTCCCGTATGATCTGATTGCAGGAAGAACTTCGTTCGAAAGTGCATAGTGCGCTTTTGGACTGTTCACTGCAAGCTCTGGATTTTCCGGGTTATAATCAACTATCTTTGCTTGAACTAATTGATGCAACACATTCCTTCTGAAGGTTTCTCTCGTATTTGGAGCATATTTTCTGGAGTAATTATCAGAAATAAATTTCATTATACCATTTGAAATACCAAGCAATGTAACTTCTGCATCTGACCAACTGTCGTCTTCTCTAATATTACAGAGTGCCAGAAGTGTCAGGGCAGACATTTCATTTGACTGTGCGTCCGGCAAACCAAGATTATGCAGTATTTCTTTGGCCTCTTGTATTTTACTCATAATTTAAATTCTAATTTGAATTGGTTGTTAATTATTTTATCTACTGAATTTGTCGAAAAGTCATTAAGGAGAATTAATTTTTCTCCTATCTCATAAATTATTTCCAATGGGGGTAGTGGCATAGCCCGCAATTCCGTCGCGCTCACATTAATATTTCCGTTGAATATTCTAAAATAGTTGTCAAATATACTACTATTCAATAATGCGCAAAGTCCAAGAATTTCCTTCCTTAACAAATGTCCATTAGGTCTATATATATAATTGAGTTTATTCTCAATCCCAATTTTCTCGGTTGAGCCCATAGTATAAAAATGGGGTGCTGCTACAAGCCGGTATTTATCATCTTTAGCACTGAATCGGCGCATTAAAACGTAATTCTTGTTTGGGACTAACAATTTCACTGTTACGAGAGAATTTTCGATGAATTGCCCTTTGTCTTCTCTCCAGACTGGCCAATCAACCTTCATCCTTGTGACATTATGTAACCAAAGCAATGGCACTGAGAGTGGTGGAATTCCGGTATCGCTGATTTTATCCTTAACCCTGAATGCAACAATTGGGCCAGTCGATATTTTGAGATTATATTTTTCCAGACTTCCATCCCATGATTTAAAGAGGTTGAGTATTTCCCCCTCGAAATCATCGATTGGTAAATGTAAAATTCGATCTTTTGATTCGAAATCGATCAAATATTCTTCTTTATATCTAACGACTTTCCTGCTGGAGATATCAGCAAGCCCACCTGATGATGATAGTTCTATTTCACCCGTTGTTTCAATTCTTGGTCGCTTTTTACCTTTAATTATAATTGTCTCTTGGAGCACTTTATCTCTTGAAAAAGCGTCTTTTCTTGATTGGAAAAGGTGAATATTACAAATTTGAACATTCCGAAAAAAGAAATTCCGAAAATCTTTGAAATATAATCCGGATGAAAAACTTCGCGGTACGATGAATATTAATTCCCCTCCTGCATTCAATAATGTCGAGGCTACGACTAAAAAAGCGGCATAAATATTCGAGATCCCGTTTGCGATTTGTGAAACTGCTATTGCTCTTGTATCATCTTTTGATAACTTAAAAAAGGGGGGATTGGCTATTATTAAATCGTACCCATACTCATTGCTGTTTGATGAAAATAGACTATAACTGTCGAGAATGAAGTCCTGTGGGATTAACTCCCATTTAAAATCTATTCTTTTTTTTTCCAACCACTCACTAAGGTACAATAATGATTTGTTAGTGTATTTTAAAAGGTTTTTATCAGTTTCGTAGAGGGTTAAAAATATCTTTGAAACTGAATTAAGTCTCATCAACTCTTCAATTAATGCACAAGAGAGTATCGCAGTTCCACAGCCGGGATCCAAAATTCTGATGCTCGATGTTGCAATGTCTGCAAAACTTCCAATGAAACGGGCGAGGGCAGGTGGAGTAAAATACTGACCGGCTTCCTTCTTATTAGTGAATTGGAGCTGCCCAGAGTAATACTCTCCTAATCGATCTGCGAAATCGGTTGGAAGTTCATTTGGATAGGGCTGTATTATTTCAGTCATTTGATCAAATCTGTGATTTAATACCTCAAATATAATTAGGTCGTAATTTAATTCCCACTCAATTAACAATTTAGCTTATTTACTTACCCCGCTCCCTTCCTCATCCCCCGCAAAACCCATAGCTTTCCGGTTTACAGTTCGCGGTTTTCGAATTTTAACTTTCACAGTTCAAGTCCTCCCGGTGAATTCAGGATCTCTCAATACAACCGAGAAGGCCTTTATTTTAAACTTTCCATCAATATTCAAACCCTTTTTGCGTATTTTTTGGAGGATGATGGCGAAAGTTTCAACGGAGATTTTTACTCCGGAGTGGAACCGGATGGGCCATCTTAGAAGTCTTGAATTTTACTGAATTTGTTGAAAGTCCCGCTATGCACGCGAACGCAGCCCCTGTGCTCCCCCTTGACCTTGGAATCCCTGACATCACTTCGATAGAAGCGATAACGGTGAGTCTTCCCTTTGTAACTCCTTTTTCCATAAGCTCTTACACCTGGACTTGCAAGGAGGCGCTTCTGATAAAGATGGCCTCGGGTGAAGTGGCGGGGTGGGGAGAGTGCGTTGCCGATCCCGACCCGTTCTACAGTCCGGAGACCACAGTCTCGTCGCTGCACATCATAAAGGAGTTCATTCTTCCGGTGATAAAGCCGGGGATGAGCTTCAGCGATTTTGAGAAGGAGATGCGGCACATCCGCGGGAACATGATGGCGAAAGCCGCCGTTGAGAACGCGCTGCTCGATCTGATAGCGCGCCTCGAAGGGGTGCCGATGTGGAAGCTGTTCGGATTTGAGCCGAAAAAGATCATGTCGGGAATGAGCATAGGTATCAAAGGGAGCATCCCCGAACTGCTTGAGGCGGTTCAGGAGGCGGTCGATCTGAAATATCACCGCGTGAAGATGAAGATCAAAAAGGGGAAGGACATCGTATGGGTGGCGGCTGTCCGTGAGAGATTCCCCGGTATCCAGCTGATGGTTGACGCGAACGGCGACTATTCCCTTGACGACGCGGCACACCTCGCGCGCCTTGACGCGTTCGGCCTCACGATGATCGAGCAACCCCTATCATACAGTGACATCTATTTCCACTCGAAATTGCAGCAACACATCAAAACTCCCCTCTGCCTGGATGAATCGATACACTCATTCGACGACGCGGTCACGGCAATTGAACTCGGCGCGTGCGGCATCATCAACATAAAAGAGGGACGTGTCGGCGGCATGGCCGAGGCGGTGAGGATCGCGAAGTATTGCGAACAAAACAGAATACCCGTATGGTCAGGCGGCATGGATGAAACCGGCATCGGCCGCGCGTTCAACATTCACCTTCAGACGGCACCGGCTTTCACACTTCCCGGCGACACTTCCGAAACCAGAAGATACTTCAAGGAAGATATAGTCACCCCCGTGGTCGAACTCGATGCCGGGGGCTACATCGCCATCCCCGAAGGCCCCGGAACAGGGGTTGTTGTGCTGGAGGAGCAGGTGAAAAAGTACCAACTTTGGAAGTGTGAACTGTGATTCGCCGCGGCGAAGTGAACTGTGAAGTCCTTTAAATGTTAAATGTTAAATGTTAAATGTGATCCGCCTTTGGCGGTATGGAGTATGAGGTATGATACTTATGACCGCGGATGACACAGATTACGCGGATTTTCGCGGATAGTTTCGGTGAGTAATGCCTTGGTATATATAATACATTATTTCGTATTAACTTTGAGTATTGAGAATATAAATAATGGTGAACCGTGAGACAGGCTGAGATTTCCATTCTTGAATCGCTTCTTCAAGAGGGTGTTGAAAGAGACTGGTTGGCTCTTGGGATGATCAAACTTTTCTTGACAAGGCCAAATTGACAAGAAGCGGGAAAATAACAAATACATGTTTGATTCTGTTAGGCAAGGAGGAATACTCTCACCTGCTATCACCCTTTATAGCAGAGATCACTTGGAAATTAGACACAGATCAACACGCCTATGAACATCTTGGGATTCCCTTTATCCTCAATACAACGAGGGTTCTGTCTCGAATACGAAATTTTCAATATAATTTTTTCCCGGAAACAGAGTTGTTGGCTACTACTGTCCAAAACTATGAGCCCCGTGTGATACTGGAAGCATTGCATAACGCTATTGCGCACCAAGATTATAGTTACAGGTCGCGCGTAATTGTTACAGAAAAGGCTGACAGATTGATATTTGAGAATGCGGGTGAATTCTTTTACGGACTGCCTGACGACTATTTCTTTGGGAAATCTACCCCATCAAGCTACCGGAATGATTTTCTTGTCCGTGCTATGTTCAATATTGGTATGATTGATACCATCGGCTATGGGATTCACACAATGCTGATGGAGCAAAAACGCAGATTTTTTCCACTGCCCGATTATTCAAAGTCGACTTCAGATAAAGTTATTCTGGAGATTTTTGGTCAAGAAATAGATGTTAATTATTCAAGAATTCTAATTGAGAATAAAGGCCTTGATCTTGAAACTATCATCCTGCTCGATAAGATTCAAAAGAAACAAAGCATAGATAATAGACAAGTCGCCCGACTGCGCAAGTTACGTCTTTTGGAGGGAAGATCACCGCACTTTTATCTTTCGTCCAATGTAGCAGTTGACCCCAAGCAAAGAGCGGATTTTATCAAGAACAGAGCATTTGATAATTCCTATTTTAAGGATTTGATAGTTGATTATTTAAAAGAATATGGCAAGGCTTCCAAATTAGATATTGAAGTTCTGTTGATGGATAAACTTCCTCAACACCTTCCTGAAAAACAAAAACGGAATAAAATAAGGAACTTGATTTCAGACTTAAGTTCTAAGAGTAAGAGGATCACTAACTCAGGTACAAAGCGGAAACCGGAATGGGAATTAACTAAAGAGTAACTAAATCTTCAAACTTTAGTAATACTGCGCAAAATTGGTGAAGAAGTTAACTGCATGTAAACAAACAAGTTAGACCAACCATACTGATTAAAGTTTAACTAACTATCTCTAAAGTTTAACTAATTCTATTTCGAATGTTTAGTATTTAGTCAAACTTTGATGGTGTATCGATCTTGCTGAAGCGACTGGCAAACAGGATATTTTCGCGGTAAATTGTTAAGTTTGGAGTAATTAATTTAGGGATTAACCGGGAGGAAAAGTGAAATATATCCTTATATCAATGGTGGTTTTAATCGCATTTTTGGTTGACGTGCAGGCTCAGAAGATCTACACTACCAAATACATGAGTCAGGCTGACGTGAAGGTTTTTGTGGTCGACTATGAGTCGCAGGCCGATCTGAAAGTATACCGGGTCAAGTACGAAAGCCAGGCCGGAAAGAACAACGGGAAGTGGTTCTTCGTAAAGTATGAGTCACAGGCTGATACGAAGATCTATTTCGTGGAATACGCCAGTCAGGCCGACCTGAAGATATTCTTCGTTGACTACGAGTCCCAGGCCGGGTGGGTGAATAAAGCGTTGATGCACCTGCTTTTTTAAATGTTAAATGTTAGGTGTTAAATGTTATTCGCCGCGGCAGATTAGATATCAGGTATTGGCTGAAGGATGAGGGCTGACGGTTGAAATATTCGAAAAAACGGATTTCAACCATCCCATTTTATTAAATTGCGCATTTTTTTTGCCCGAAACCCATAATACCTAACACCTAATACCTAATACCTAACATTTATCCTTTAATAACACCAAGCGGTTTCAGTGTAACAACGGGTTCCACAAGGTCTTGCTGATTTGCCATAACGGTGTTGATATCTTTGTAGGCGCCGGGGGCTTCGTCGAGGTCGCGGGGAGAACGGATAGCGTGGATTATGCCCCGTTTCTCCAGTTCGCGGGTTTCCTTCTGGATGTCGAGCTCGCGTTGTGCCCGCTTGCGGCTCATTTTGCGGCCCGCGCCGTGAGAGCATGAGTTGAAACTTCTGTGGTTCCCCTTTCCCCTTACAATATATGAAGTGGTTCCCGCCGCCGAGCGTTCCAACCTGTGTGAGGGCGGCCTCGTATTCGCGGGTTACTATCGGATACTGTCCTGAAGTGAAGTGGCGAGGCTCCCCGGGCATGAACCGCTCATCCTGGGGGTGTTTGTGGTGCGTGAAACCCGTCGGCACCATCGAGCTGATGCCACAGAGGATCAGTTTCACCATTTCCGGTTTAACAGAGGTGAGAGACGTTCGGAGAGCACACATTCCGCAGCCGATATCAACCCCCACGGCGTTGGGCAGCACCACATCCTTTGCCGCGAACACGCCACCGATCGGCACACCGAACCCTTCATGGCTGTCGGGCATAATGGCGATATGCTCGAAGGCATAGGGGTGGTTTGCCAGGTTCTTCGCCTGCTGAAGAGCCCCTTCCTCGATGTCATCGAGCCAGAGGAAGATGGGGAGTTTTTCGGTTTTTAAGGTGCGCAACTTTTTAAATGTTATCCGCCGCGGCGGAGTGAAATGTAAAATGTTATTCGCCTGCGGCGGAGTGATTAATTTGTCGGAATAATGAATTGACTCAGTTGAAATTCAGTATCGGTTTACAAGGTAAAAGTAACAAAATTTTATGTCATCTAATTTAGATATTATCGTATTTTTGTTAAGTTAATTGAGTGCTTTCTGTGGTCTGCCAAGAGTGACCAGCTATCAAGAAGATCATTTATTTTTGATCGAGTAGGTGAAAAAATGTTCAAAAACAAGCAAAATCTCATTATTTTAGCGGGCATTACCATTGTACTGCAGTTGACAGTTCTTTTTCTGCTTTTAAAATAATAGACATGACTTATCACCGGACAAAGCAACTGAAAATGATTTAGTCAGCATGACCGATGAGATAAATTAATCAGACTAACTGTATTTTTTTATCGTGAAATAATAACAAAGATCAGTATGAGCATTGCCAGACTGACCACTACAAGTGTTGTCCCGATGTAGTTGTTGGTTTTTTCTTCAGTTTCAAATGTCGCAAGATCTTCCTTTATCGTGGGAGATTTGGTACAATTCGGGTATGAAACGAGGAGAGCCCTCCCGGTCTTTCTCAATTTATCGATCAGCGCTGATTCCAACTTGTAATCACCCTCCGGTGAGTTTTCAAGTAGATTCATGATTTGGTCGTAAGTACCAATAAGCCCCTCTTCTGCTGCAGGTACCTCCAACGATTCGATATTCCTGATCAGATTTGCTCTGTGAGAATCCCTGCTTACTTCAAAATCGTTGTTCATGAATTTTACGAATGAAGTTTTAAGATCATTCAACTCGTTCGAACCAAAGAACGACTTCTCAACTTTCACTTCTGATGATATTGCTGTACCACAAGAAGGACATACTTGAGCCTTTGAGGTAATTCTCATACCACAATTCTTACATTTCCTTATTACAGGCATGAATTCCTCTCGAAAGTTTTTCAGTTGATAAAAATTATTTGCCGGGTGTTACCCGGGCAAACCCGGATAACGTTATTTTATTTTAATATCAAATAGAGAATTATTGTTATAACTGCCAGACCGGATAGCATCTTTAAATACTTTTCTCTTTTAAGATTGCTGAAGTCCTTTTCCAGTACGGATGTCCGGGGGTGAGTACCGAATTTCATCTTTGCGGTTTGCAAAATATTACCCATTGAATTCATAATGGCTTCATCCACATCACCCTGGATATAACTCTTGGTCCTAAGTTTGAGTATTCTGAGATCGCTATAGAGATCCAGAAGAGCATCCAGTTCATTCGGCAGATCTAATGACTCGATCAACTTAATTGTTTTTGCCTTCTGCTCTGATCCATCAACAGTACCGGGGGGACTTTTGGACTGGAGGATCATTTTGTTGATCAGCTTCAGTTTTATAATATTTTTATCTGCTGATCCTGTCTCTACTCCCGCACCGGCGACCTTTGTTGTTGTCGCCTTCGCCGGTATTTGTGGATTAGTAACCGGCTTATGAGGTAGCGGCAGCGGGTCAAGGGCAGTCTGAGTCACAATTGGTGGTTCCGATTGTGCCCTCTGTTTATGACCACAGACCGGGCAAACTTCTTCACCTTTTTCTATTTTAAATTTACAATTTTTACATCTTCGTATAATGGGCATCTAATCATTCTTCCCTTTTTATAAGAAATCGCTAAATGTGTAACTAAGATACATTGTCGATAATCTCTTGCATCGAGAAACTGCCTTCCATTAGCTTTGCGGATTTTCTACCATGAAGCAGATCGAAGAAGAAATCAGTTATTTTTTCAGTGGTTAACTCTATTGGTGCATTATTAGCATCCAATCCGAGATCATAAGTCTTTAGTAGTTGGTTTCCGAGACTTGCGGCTGTTATCAGGAAGTGATTGTTCAACTTATCAGGATCAAGAAGGTCTGCCGCAAGTACCTTGCCGACCACAGAAAGGCTTCTGACAACCTGATTCCCCTCCCCGGAAGTGAGAACAGTTTTCATTTCATCGCTTTGCAAACTCATCCTTATCTTGCCTGAATTCGGTTCCTCCGGGGTGCCTTTGTAGAGTGCTCCCAGATCTGCGAGCGAGAGATTGTAAATTTCTGTTCCCGGGATCATGGTAACCGGTTCGATAGTAAACACACTCGGGAGCAAAAACGATGCAGATTTTGCGATTCTTGCTGATGAACAATTGAAGGTACCCAGAATGCAATTTGTAATATCGAGGTCGTTGGCAGCAAATGCCCCGCCGATTACAACTGAATCTTCAAGCTCGATATCTTCAGCAAAGATATTTCCGGCAACATAGGCATTCCTGAGTTTAACGGTTTTGGCATTTATATCACTCATGAATACCGCTCTGCAACCGGGGGCCAGAGAAACAACCGAGTCCGCTGAACCAACGGCTTTTCTGAAAGTCACCTTCCCTTTGGCTGTATTTTCAATATGCAATTCAAGATTTGTGAACACGGCGCCTTGTACTTCAAAGGGTCCGTTTTTTATCTGAAGGTTTTGCGCGTAGATTGCTCCTTCTACCACTGATTCACCTTGGACAACTACATCCCTTTTAAGTTCGGAGGTTACTTTAGGGAGCACATCACTTCTTACCAGATTGTTGTTCAGCAATATTCTGTTGTCGTTTATGCGAATTTCTTTTAACTCTTCCATTTTACTTATCCCGGTTAATTTGTAAATCATTGTTTTTTGCCCAAAGAGACCAAATGAGGTTCTTCACCCGTGTGTTGTGGTCACTTTCTCCGGTGACCATTGCGTCAATCTCACGTTTGATGAAGGCGGAGAGTTGTTGCCCGGTTTTCGAGTCCAGTGTTTGAAATTCAGGGAGCGAGGTTCGATAAATGCTTTCGATTTTGTCGCTGAAACCTTTTGCTTTAAAGGGTGAGAATTCAGAATTGGTATGGCATTCAAGCAACATTTCGCCTTCCCCATAAACCGCCTCTGAAAAGATCACGGGGAGATATTTTCTCTTACCTTCTTCCGAAGCTTCATTTACCAGAATCGCCTTTAACCTCTGACCGAGTCTATTGTAAGATGTGATTACATCTTTTGCCTTCCCGATCAGCAACATGGTTCCGGTTTTCAAACGTGACGAAACGATTTTTGATCTTATTGAGGTTTCTTCCCGGCTGGTAATTGTTGCTGTAGAGAGCAATTTGCCGCTAACCGGGATATTTATTGTCTCAAACAAGGTTCGTTGTACGGCAAAACTACTGGCATCGAGCGAGAGAATTCTGTTCTTCGCCTCTTTGTCAAGTTCCGAGAAAATCTTTGTATAACGGGCTGCAATCCTGTTGAAGTCTTCAGTCATCTGACCCATTTTTGAAAGTGCCGCCTCTTTCTGCTTCATCAGCTCAATTATTTTAGACTCAGATTTGGGACGAAGTTCACTGATTTGTTGGCTTAGATCAGATCTAATATATGAGAAAAAACCACCGACGATAGTCGAAGCGATCGTCTCAGAATTTTTCCTGATCGAAACCATTTCGGCATTTTTGGCTTCGTCAACTGTGGCGGAGAGTTGTAGGAGTTTTCCGGCAGCGATTCCAACTTGTTGATCATAACTGTTCGTATCAACAAATATGTTGATATCTACAGGCATCTCAACATCTAATGTGCCAGTTCCTCCACTCTGTGATGCCGGATAGTTATATCTATAACTTTGGTGAATTGTCGCACGATATCTTTGTGTATAACTCATATCATCCTCATTTCGCTGTAAGATAATCAGAATGATCGATCAACTTCAGGATCTCATTTTTTACACGCGGATTGAGTGGCGATTTTTCGAGCGTCTGTCTTACATCAAGATCAATCTTCCTTTTCAATTCATCCGGAGGCGTAACCCACGTAATTCCGTCCGGATTACCATAGACCTCGGAAACTATATTCTGGTTCAACAATTCGTATAATCTTTGGTCGTTGCCTCTTGATGTAATAATACGCGTGGCAGGTTGTTTCAGATCAGAAGAAATACTTTCTGTTACAAGAAAAGGAACCATAAGTATCCCATCCATATTCAACTTTTTTCTCAATAGTATCCCTTCAATCAAGGCTTTTTGGGAATTTGAGTCAGCAATAAACCGTTTGATGCCATTAAGTAATCGCATACCCCCGAATCTGGTTTTTGACGCGGCGATCCGCTGGCAGAAGGTAATGCTTTCGCTTTGATTAAGCGGAACTGTTGCGATTGAATTTTTCATCCGGTTGGATAGTAATTCCCCTGTCTGATTCGCCAGTTGGGCAGGATACTTGTCGAGTTCAAATATCCGTATACGGAGCGATTTGTTCAAAGAGTTGAACAACTTGGTGTACCTTGAGGCGATCATGTTATAGTCAAGCTCCATTCTGTCACGAAATGATTTAAGTGATGAGGCCTGCTGCCTCATTTCCATGACCTTGGAATCGACATCGCTCTTCAATTTGGCAATTTTCTGTGAGATTTGAGACCGTATCAGGGTATAAAATCCCCGGTTAACATTGTTGCAAATTGTATCTGCGGCATTCTTTTCTGCCACGAGCACTGCATTCTTCATTTCCACTACAGCACCCGTAACAGTTGATACCTGATTCCCGACATGGTGTAAACCCTGTGCCATGGGAGAGGTATCTACGTTGAAAGTAAAATCGGCCATTTTAAATTCTCCTAATGGTTTTTCTGATAAACCGGTTCAATGAGTTATTCTTCTCTGGATTCAATTATCTCAATTGCGGTATCAACATTTTCTTCATGCACCAAAATCCTAAAGAGTTTACCCGAGTCTTCTTCAACCTCTTTATAGAAAACCTCCAAACCTTTTTCTTCCAGCAGTTTTATAATTTCTTCTGCCTCATTCTCTTCATTGGTTTCATAAACTTCAGCCAAGCCTTCATCGGAATAAATGGTTTCATCTTCCTCTCCTTCGTTTTCATCAGCATCCACAAAATCATTCTCATTCTCATCAATTTCAGGAGGATCGGGATTGTGCGGCTCTTCCGAGATACTATCTGACAATTCGGGCGAAGAGGCCTTTGAATTTAGCTCTTCCATGACTTCAATATTCGCGGACTCCTTTACCATTCTTGCATCAGGAGTATTCACCGGAGTTGGCTCATTTTCAGGTACTGACGAAGGGTTATTAAGCTCATTTAATGATCTTTCTGCCACTTTTAAGAGATTTATAGACAGGTGTTCGTCAGCCAGTTCTTCAATGCTTGGCTCTGGTGGAAGTTTTGATTGTTCCGCATATAGGGGATTTACCGCCAGAAGAGGCTTTCTTCTTTCCTCGATACCCATCATATTGTCGGTTGCAACGGACATATTTTTTGGGTAGCTATCCCGCAAAGAGGCATCATAATATTCGATGTATTCGAACTTTTCTGCTTTTCGCTCAATATCCTCTTTGAGCCTGTCCATATAGTCTGTGAATTCCTTCTGTATCGACTGGAATTCATTTGATTGCTTATTAAATGCAACCATAAGTTCACTGCTGTCAGATTTTGAATGAACCACTGTGGAATCGAGTGATGAGCTGGAGGCCATGGATTTCTCGGTGGATTCCAATGCCGCGAGAGTGTTGTAGGCTGCGACATACTCACTGAGAGTTGCCCTCATTATATTAATCAGGTCATTTGCTTCAGCACGGTTTCTACCATAGAAGTCTTCTGTATCCTGATGCCATTTGTTCAGATAACTGATCTTCTGATCTTTGATGTTATTATATATCTTCAAGCGCTCCAGTCTGCTTTCTTCCATCAGATTGGAGACGATGGGGGCGATAATTTCCTCGTGAATCTGGTGAACCGCAAACGGGAAGACGGTTTTACTTCCATCTTCAGCTACCCAAACTTCATTTATCGCATCGAACCTGACACGTGAACTCTTTTTAAGCTGGAAATGTTGGTAATTCCCAACAGACTCCGAAAAATCGAAATTCTCCACACGAATTCTTTCGATCTCTTCTGCTTCGAGTAGAGGGGAATAATGATTATATGCAGATTTGAGGACTCTAAAAAGAAGTTGATTTGACTGTTGCACCAACCTGTTTGAAGATGCAATCTTTAAGGTCGTAATTGCTTGAATTGAAACTGCAACGTTACTCATCAGGTTTTTAAGAGCTTCTTCGAACTGAACAGAATGCCGTTCCAGAGATTTTTTCAAATCATTCAATTCTCTGAAGTGTTGAATTTCATCCTTGTATTTTTCCGTTTCGAATGGTTTAATTACGAACCCGGTAGCCGGCGAGTCAGTGGCATAGTCAGACAAATATTTCGCGTAGCCACTTTCAGGCATTATCACTGGCAATGATACTGTGGTTACATCAAGGTCACCCAAACAATAGGAAACTGTACGGAGATTCCGGTCGAGTCTTCCAAAATAGTCGTTGAAAACCACTTTTTGGATCGATTTAGAATAATCACCCGTATCAACAACCTCTGTTTCTTCCGAGTCTTCAACTATGGGAGCCTCTTTTATCATCTCATCAATATCATTGATCTTTTCAGAAAATAATTCACCATCTGAAATGGTTTGTAATTTAAAGGTTTCTTCGTTGGCATGCCCAGTGAAATCAATGAGGAATGATTTATTTTCGAAAGGTATTTGCTCTGCAACAGGGATATATCCAACCCCCAATTTTGTTACCTTGTAGTCTCTGAATATATCAGCGAACTCTTTTTCAAATCCGGCGATCTTCCTGCCGCATATCCCGAGTTCCTCCTCCGATTTTTTTGCCTTGGTCATCGATAAGACACCATAGGTGATGCCTGCAATTCCCAACACAGATCCGATGATCCCGACTGGTTTCAGGGCCAAGAGGAATAAAATGGCGAGACCGGAAATTAACAGAACTCCTCCTGCAATAAAACCCACCTTCATCGCAAGATCCTGTTTCCTTTTTTCTTCACTAATCTTTGCATCATAGTTTTTGAGGGATTGTATTTCCTTCTCGATTCTTTCTTCCTCGCTCACTATGGCCTCTGCAGCTGTCTTATAATATTCGAATAAGATGCGTGCCTGGTCTTGGATAATATTAGCCGAATTGGCGAAAATTTTACCGCTCATAACACATTCTTTATATTAGTTGGTAGAAAATTGTTTCCTTTGGTCAAATAATATCTGACATCTGTTTAATGCTTGAAGTATGGTTCCATCTTCGTTGTTGCTGAAAAGGATCAGCTTACCGAGATTTGAGAGCTCATTGATAATCTCATTCTCCAATTCCTGAGCTGTCAACTGGTTGGAAACGGTAAGCATTTTATTCTTTTCTCTAAGTTTTTCAATTAGTTCCAACTCAACCTGTCTCCCAGGGCTCAATCTCTTAATATCGAGCATCAGTTTCAATAAGATGTCATTGATCTGTTGTTTCCTGTTCCTTTCATCACTCTGTTGATTTGCAAGTTTTTGTGACTTCTCGCTTGAAAGTGCCGAGATGACAAGTCCCATGAGTAATCCTAAGAGTGCGGCCAGTTGCAGAACAAGTTGGTACTTGAATTGAAGGGAAGTAAGTAGTCCGGTTAGCATTATTGAGAGAGCGAAAAAAGTGTAGGCAAGCATGAAGAACCATTTTATTCCAAGTCCTGCTACAGTTCTTTCAATTGTTTCGCGTTCAGGGAAGAAGTTGAGGAAGTTAATAACATTGAACAGATATACCGTGGAGACAACAAACATGTTCAGATAGAAAACGTTTCCCCGAAACTTTCCGGGAACAAGGACATAAAAACCTGTTATGACCAGTATTTCGCCGAGGGCGATTAAAACTGCCATAACAGTCTTTAATATTTTATCGCTCATTTCATTCTCGCTTCAATCCGCATTGTGGACAAAATTTGCTATTTCCCATATTTGCGCCACATTTCCGGCAAATATTGTCAGGGACTACTGTCTTCTGTCCGCAATTCGGGCAGAACATTGCACCTGTCGGAATATCACCGGCACAATTTTGGCATTTAAGCGATGAAGATTGGAGTTGAACGCCACAACTTACGCAACGTTTGGCATCCTTATCGTTGTCGGCTCCACATTTGGGACAGGGGGTGTAGGGGTCACCACAGTGAGGGCAGAACTTCATATTATTTGGGAATTTCTTCGCGCAGTTGGAGCAAAAGACATCTTTGAGTCCTGTGAAGCCCTGAGGAGAAATGGATTGGTTGCCAAATTGATTGTTAACGGGGGGCGATTGAGGTTGAAGCAAGCCACTGCCTGAAAGGCTCCCCATCAAACCGGTTGCAACCACCGCGTCCAGCAATCCGCTCTGTCCCGAATCAAGAGAGTTTACCGCGTTGTCTGCAATTTCAAATGCCCGCGACTGTTGATAAGTGTATCCACCGATAGCCTGAGCACTCTGTCTTGACATGGCATCCATTATTCTTTTGCCGGCTTCGGTGCTTGTATCGACCTCGATCGTGGTTATATAAAAGTCTATCAGGCTTACGCCAAACTCCTCCCAGAACACGCTGATCGGACCTTTCAGATTGGCAGAGAGAGGGTCTAAGAAGGCTGATATGCTTTTAATTCCGATCCTGTTCGAATTGATAAATTGCAAAAGGATAGTTTTCGTTTTAGAGGTGAGAGCCCCCCAAAAATGATCAGTTAGCTTGGCTGCCGTGTACTCCGCTGCCGTGCCAACCAGTTTAATCAAGAATTTTTCGGGGTCTGAGATTCGAAGTCCATAGCGCCCTGAAGCAACCAAAGGAACCATTGTTTGGTAATCCGGATCGTGTACCATCATCGAGTCCGTTTCCCAGTCGATAGCCAGCGGCATGAGTTTGTTAACGAACCATACTTCAGCAGTGAACGGGTTTTTACCTCCAAATGGGAGACCAAAAAGCTTTCTGAGAATAGGGATGTTTTCGGTGTCGAGGGTGTGTTTTCCGGGGCCAAATTTTGCGATCATTTGCCCTTTTGAGAAAAGGATCGCTTCTTGCGATTCGTTGACCACCAATTGGGTGTAGGTACTTAAGTTGTTATGTGGAAACTTCCACGCATAGACGGGGGAACTTCCGGGATCCCATTTAACGAAATCAATAATCGCCATAGATAAATCCTTTTAGTTAAATAATTCGTGAAATATCTGATGATTTCCGGAAACCTTTTAGCTGGCTATCAAAAAAAACGGAAACGCACAGTCTATCCTCCACCTTGGCAATATTGCCGTGGCAAAGACAAACTATATGTTTCCGTTCTTAATTCTAAGAAGAAGAATTACCCGAGTTCTAAATTAAGCAAAGAAAGTAATGGTTGTCGCTGCACAACACATACTGTCAAAAGTGGTAAAATCAGTCTAATAAAGCTCCTCTGCTCTTCTGAGTTTGACTTAGACAAAAATAGACAGAAATTATTCAAATAACAAGAATAATTTTTTAATTTCTACAATTTTTATTTTGAATTCAATCAAGGCAGTTAATGTGTAACTGTCTTTTCCGGAACAATCACCTCCGGCCTGTACTCAAAATGCATGGTGTCATAATGGTACCAGCGGCCGCCCCATACCCAGCCGTTCCGCTCGAATATTTCGACTATTTCTAACGGGATCGAGTTTTTAAATTTGTAAAGGCCCGACTTGTCGGGTTTGCTGTTTCTCCAGTAGTGCGACTGATTCACGTTTATATCGATGGCTATTCCAAAGCTGTGCGCGCTGAGGCGTTTGGTGCCTGCCACCTGCCTCCACATGAAGGTGCCTGCCGGATTGTTGAGATATTTCATGAATTTTTTCGGCAGTTTATCGAGTTCATCCGAGATCTTCTGAAGTGATGCCGCCGCGCCATTTTCACCGTTTACCATTAGCACTTTGTTCACATTTTTTCTGAGCCAGATCACCTTCTTCAGCCGTTTTCTTACCGCGGCATCATTTTCGCCATAAATCTTCTTCAGAAAAGCGATATTTCTTCCCCTTCCGGGGTCATGGTTTTTTGCCGGGGCAGTTACCGGTTCCAGATATGGATAGTCAGGGCAGACCATCATTTCCGGGTCACAATTGTCGAGATATTCTTCAAATTCCTTGTTCGACATTTTGGAGAGATCAACACCTTTATATTTTCCCGATGAGAGGGGCATTTTGGTTTTGTCTTTCCAGTGGATGGTGTTTCCCGAGATCGAGTCGATGAAGCCGCGATATGCCTTAAGCAGCACGCGCGCGGCTCCCGTAGCAACCCCGGAGACGGAATCACGGGCAATTGTCTGCACTTCGTTTACCGGTTCGTGGTTAATTGAGGGGATATTCTTCTCGCCCGAGCCGCATGAAACGGTTGATACTACCACTACTGTGAGAATTGTAAGATTAATTAGTTGACGCATCCAAAATCGCATTTATGAGCTGAACACCGGTGTTCTGAATATTTGAAGAATTGTTTGAAAGCAGGATGATAATTTCTTCAGAAGCAGGTAAATATGCGCACCAGGCGCCAAAACCGGGGAAAACCCCGTGATTGTAATAATAGTGCTCCTTCTTTACAGCCGATCTGTACCAACCCAGAATAAACGTGCCGGCTCCCGGTTTGTAAGTCCGGAGTAGATCTGTGTATTTATTATCTTTAAAGAATAGAAATTTGTACCATGTGGCAAGAGTGGAGGCCGAAGTCCACAGCCCACCCGATCCTTTTCGCATGGAGTAAAGATCGGTCTCACTGTTACTCACAGGTTTCTCGCCGGTCAGACCGGGGTATCCGGTGGCAGCCGGGAGGTTACTCTTTTCAAGCTCGATGTTTTGGTAGATCCTGTCATCACCGGCTTTTCCGAAAAGCTCTGACCTGACAAATTCCTCAAATGGCTTGCCGCTTACATTCTCGATTATTGAGGCAAGCACTATATAGTTGGTATTCACATAGTCGAACTTTGACCCCGGAGTGAATTTCAGAGGCGTTTTCGCGGAAATGTAGGCTGAGATGATCTCATCGTTCTCCGGACCCTTTCCTTTGGCTTTAATGCCCCCCGGGAGAGTGTTAAAATCAGGCAGACCTGAAGTATGGTCCAACAGGTTTTTCACCTTGATCTCGTAATAAGGGAACTTAAGCTTTAGATATTTTGAAGCGGGTGCTGCCGGATCAACCTTCCCTTTTTCCACGAGATTCATAATTGCCAGGGCGGTAACATGTTTTGAAACAGAAGCGATATGGAACAGCGTTGAAGTGTCGTTCGGGGAATTCTTTTTGCGGTCGGAGAGGCCATTGCTGTAAACAAACGTGGCACCATCTTTCCGCAGAACAATGCAGCTGCCGTTGAATTGAGCTGAATTGAGCACTTTTAACATTTTTTGTTCAGAATCACCGTCAAACTTCTTGATACGGACGGTTGTGTCAGCATCAACTTTTACGACTGCTTTAACAGAATCCACTGCACTTCCCTGTTCGGGACTCGCGTTGCAGGAGACGAAAAAGATCATGGTTGACAACAGTATAAACAAACCCCTAATCAAGGGCATAAACTTCGTTGACATTTTTTTGTTCCTGTATCGGGTCATCTGACATAAGTGTTGCTTCCCCTGATATCATTCATGTCAAATGCAGGGGTGTGCCTCCTTAAGAACTCGACATTCTGTTTTTCGAGCGGGGTTAACATCCCGCTTACATCTGTATACCGGGGCGAATACCACGGTTGCGCGTTAAAGTAGTCGCGCAGCTCCCGGCTTTGCTGAAAGATATAGCCGTACCGCGCATAAACCTCATTCCGCATAACAAGTACATCCCAGACATGCTTCCCGCGTATCTCATCGTAAGTAATTTCACGTGTGCTCACTTCGGGATATCTTCCCGGAAGGTACCTGCCGTCTTGAGGTGGAGCCTGATTTTGAGTGGTTGAGGGTGAAGATTTAACCACTGTATCCACAATTACATAAGTGGTGTGAGTATCTTTAGTTGCAGAACCGGTTTGGGGCGGCGTGGTTACGCTCTTGGGGTTAAAAACGAAGATGAGAACTATTACGATCAACAACAGAACTATCACTGAAAGCAGGACAGTCAATAAATTGATATTTGAATTCTTACGACCTGTGCCGGCATTTCCCGAATTTGACATTTCTACCTCTGAAAAATTTCTTCTGAAATATTGTCTAAATATACTCAAATAAATTCACGACACAACTTATCACAAGCCATAGTTAAAATTTCCCATACCCCATACCCCACACCACACACTC
>JAEYUD010000150.1 GCA_023433685.1 Bacteroidota bacterium | reverse complement strand
GCTAAGGGCTTCACGTATCGCTTCGTCACCGTTGGCTACATCCATCTGATGCGAGCGCCTGTCGCCGAACGCGGGGGTTGAGTCGGCTGCGTCCCTGAAGGGACCGTAAAATCCGGAGGCATATTTTACCGCGTAACTAAGAATGGGGATGTTTCTGAAGCCGTTCTCATCGAGCCCCCGGCGTATCGCTGCCACCCTGCCGTCCATCATGTCGGAGGGGGCAATAACATCGGCACCGGCTTTAGCGTGAGAAACAGATTCTTTTACGAGCAGTTCAACTGTTTCATCGTTCAGAATCTCTTCACCGTTCAGAACACCACAGTGTCCGTGGGAAGTGTATTCACAAAGGCAGACGTCGGTCATCACAAGCAGGTTTTTAACTTCTGCTTTCACCGCTCTTATTGCCCTTTGAATTATTCCTTCATCAGAGTAGGCATCGGATCCCACTTCATCTTTATGTTCGGGAATTCCGAACAGGATAACAGCGGGGATTCCCATCTCCGCCACTTCCTTGCATTCTTTTACGAGATTGTCGATCGAAAACCGGAAAACTCCGGGCATCGATCTGATCTCTTCTTTTACATTCTCGCCCGGAGCAACAAACAGCGGGTAAATGAAATCGTTCTTGGTGAGTATGGTCTCGCGCACAAGGTCGCGTACCTTCGGGTTATATCTTAATCTTCTGAGTCTTTTAACGGGAAAAGATGCCATTTATTTCTCCTGAGGTGACTGTTCTCAAAAATTGGTTGAAAATAAAGGTAAACTTACCAATCGGTTTGCTGAAATAAAATGCAAATCAGAAGAGTAGCATCAAGTAAAGATCACTTTTTCCATGATCAAATGATCAACTGTTGTGTTCACCCAGGTGAACGGTTCGGTTCTCACAACAGCAAAACCGTGTTGTTGGTACCATTCAATGCTCTTTGAGTTGGTTGCCATTACACCCAGGGTGATCTTCTCGAAACGGTATTCAAGAGCGAAATTTACCGCGTTATCAAGCAACAATTTGCCGATCCCCTTTCCCTGATATCCGGGGAGGACGTATAACGAGATCATGTAAAAAACATCGTTGTCGTCATCGCGACGGAGACGGGTCCAACCCGCAATTTTTCCATTTTCAACGGCAACATAGCAATCCTCAAGATCGGCATTCAGTATTTCAGCCAATTTTGCCGGGGAATAAACCGTGTCGAGGTAGGTGTCAAGGTCTGCAACAGGTATGAAGGCGCTGTAGGTGTCATGCCAGGTTTCCCTCAATAACTCCCTGATCTCAGGAATCTCTTTTTCTTCTGCCAAACGAATCTGTATTGTGTTGTCCAACGACATAATAATTCTTCACTTGAATTGATAAATGAATTTTCTTCTTGCAATATATGAAAAACAAATTTCACGAAAAACTTAATTCAGGTTTCGTGAAACAGACTGAATAAAAAAAGCCCCGGTGTTTTCTCTCCGGGGCTTTGAAACATCATCAGTAAGATGCCAGATTATTTTATGACCTGACTCTTCAACCAGGAGGTTGGCACTGATTTCGGACGCACGATCGGCAGACCGAGTGCCCTGTTCATAACCGCCTGTGAAGCAAGTCCCATCGACCTCGAAAGGGCGAACATCACGGTGTAGTATGAGAACTCTTTTATACCATAGTGATACAAAAGTGAACCGGTAACCGCGTCTACGTTTGGCCATGGGTTCTGAATCTTGGGTATCTTCTTAAGTATCTCCGGCACCACTTCAAATGTGTTAACCACTGTCTTGAAAACAGGGTCTTCAGGGAAGTGGAGCTTTCCGAATTCGTAGAACGCCGTGAAACGGGGGTCGACCACTCTAAGTACAGCGTGACCATATCCGGGGATAACCTGACCGGCTGCAAGGGTTTCGTTCACTTCGATCTCGATCTGCTCTTTGGTCGGCGTGCCGTTGAATTTCTTCATCACGTCGAGCAGCCACTTGAGCGATTCCTGATTCGCGAGTCCGTGGAGCGGACCGGCAAGGCCGTTGAAACCGGCAGACATCGAGTAATAAAGATCGGAAAGAGCAGAGTTTACAACAGTTGCCGTGTACGAACTTACGTTACCGCCTTCGTGATCAGAGTGAGCCACGAGGAAAAGTCTGATCAGAGAGAGGAACTCATCAGCCGGGGCATCAATACCAAGCATGTGCACGAAATCTTCCGCGAGCCTCATATCGGGATCGGGTTGAACCAGCTCTCCCTTGTTGTAACGCAAACGGTAGATGGCAGCAGCGATCGCGGGAAGTTTTGCCACTATATTCAACGCGTCTTCAAGGGTGTATCTCCAATACTCGGATTTATGAACCCCTTGTTCGTAGTGGTGAGCAAAGCTTGATTCCTTCTGCATCGAGAGAATGGCAGTTGAAAGCATTGTCATCGGATGCGAATCCTTGGGCATCGCTTTTAGTATCTCCCATACATAGTAAGGAACAAACTTTCTGATCTTGAGGGCAGTCGCGAAATCCTCATATTCGGCTTCAGTCGGGAGCTCCCCGGTAAGCAGGAGGTAAAATGCCTGCACACCGTTAAGATCGGTAAGATCTTTCATCGGTAGTCCCCGGATGATTAGCCCCTGTTCCTTGGGCACTACGGAAGTGTCGCACCAGAGGGCATTAACACCACGAAGACCACCCATCACCTGGGATATGTTAACATCCGATACTTTGTGCTCTCCATGCTCTTTTAAGAAAACCGACATTTCAGAACGCCAGCCTTCAATCTTCCCGGCCATTTTATCAAAAATAGTAACTGCCATATGTATTCCGAGTTAGTTTTAATGAATGTTTTTAATATTTAACAACTGATTGTTTTCCCGCGTTCAAAAATAGATAAAACAGGGAGTTATTCCTCCCTGTTTTTTCATAATTTATTTAATGATGGTGTAAGAACCTGTGAATGTTTCGAGTATCGAGTTCATTTCTTTCACGAGTACGAACGGATCCTTCAGATCGCCTGAACCCAGCTCTGCTGAAAGGTACAAAACGTTCACCACTCTCGGTATTACAGGAGAGTTCTTGTCACCTTTGTAGATGGCAAGAAGGTTTCTCACAACGGGACTGTTCTTGTTTATTTCCATCACTTTAGCGGCACCAAATCCCTCAAACATCGGGTTTGAGCCTTTCATCATTCTTCTGAATGAGGCAGAAAACATTTCACTCTCACCCGAGAGCCAGACGGCATGATCGCTCAGGCGTTTTGATATCTTCACCTCCTTCACTTTCTCTCCGAGTACATCCTTGATCTTCTTCGAGAGATCATCGAGTACTTTCTCATCATCAGCGGAAAGGTCGGGAAGCTTTTCACTTTTTTCATCAACATCGATGAATGATTCAAGCTTGGCAATATCGGCTTTTTCAACCGAAACGAAATCAAGTTCGCCATACTTCATAACCATGCTAAGAGCATACTCATCAACGGGATCGAAAAGGAAGAGAACGTCTATCCCCTTCTTCTTGAATATTTCGATCGCGGGATCGGCAAGAAGTGATTCCCTCGAAGTGCCAAGCGCGAAGTATATCTCTTTCTGCTCTGCTTTCAAACCGTTCTTGTAATCTTCAAGCGACACAAGTTTTTCGGCATCGATGTTGTTCAGTGAGTCAAACCTCAACAGCTCAAGATACTGCTCCCGGTTATTGTGGTCGTTAAACCCGAGTTTAATATACTTGCCATGCTCCTGATATATCTTTTTGTACTGTTCGGGCTCATTCTTCGCACGGTTGATCAGGTCTTTCAGTACCGATTTGGTAACCTCACGGGCGATCCTGCCGAATACGGCGTTCTCCTGAAGTGTCTCCCTCGATACGTTCAACGGAATGTCCTCGGAATCAACAACACCCTTCACGAAGCTGAGGAACTCCGGCAGAAGGTCTTTCGACTGATGCTGGATCAACACTTTCCTCACATAGAGATCGAGACCGTAATTGTCCCTGTTCATGCCGAAGAAATCGACGTTCCTTTTCGGAATGAAAAGAAGGGCGTTAAACTGTATCGGCGCGTCAACGTTTATATGGATGTGGCACTCGGGATCATCAAAATCGTGCGATACAAATTTGTAGAACTCGGAGTATTGTTCCGGCTTGATGCTGCTTTTTGGTTCCTTCCAGAGGGCTGTTATTGTGTTTATCCTCTCGGCCGCGAGGTAAATAGGGTATGAAATAAATCCGGAGTGTTTTTTGATAATACCTTCAAGCCGTTCTTTTTCGGCGAATTCAACCGCGTCATCCTTCAGGTATATCTCTATGGTGGTTCCACGGGTGGCACTTTCTTCCATTTCGGTGATGGTGAACTCGCCCGTCCCGGTTGAGCGCCAGATGTATCCTGTCTCATCCTTCAGGTACGATCTCGTTTTGATCTTCACTTCGCTTGCAACCATGAAAACGGAATAGAAACCAACACCGAACCTTCCGATTATCTCTTTAGCGTCGCTGTCTCCGGCTTTCAGGGCTTTAATGAATTCCGAACTTCCCGATTTGGCGATCGTTCCGATATTCTTCACAAGCTCATCTCTCGTCATACCAATACCGGTATCAGTGATCACGAGCATCTTCGCTTCTTTATCGAACGATATTTTGATTTCCAATGGAAGATCTTTCTGATGGTACTCTTCACTTTTGAGTGAAATGATCCTCAGCTTGTCGAGGGCATCAGAAGAGTTGGAGATCAGCTCCCGTAAGAATATCTCACGACTGCTGTACAAAGAATGAACTAAAATATCCAGAAGTTGATTTATTTCCGCCTGGAAAGTGAATTTCTCATGTGTTTTTGTTTCCATGAACTATTAGTCCTTTCTTATTTGTTAAATTGTTAATAAGCACGAATTTTCATAAATTTGCGATCACAAATATAATATTTTTCCACCCCTGATTAGATTTCAAACCGCTAAATGAGTTTCAAAAAACTGCTGCTGGTCCCCGTTTTTATAGTTATCATTCTGGTTCTTCTGGTGGCGGCCCTGGCATTCTTCCCGTATATATTCACAAATGTTTATAAATTTCCGGCAATGAAGCCCTTTTCGGGCAACGAATGGTACAACCCTTATGCCGATACTTCCGGAAAGTGGCTGAAAGCCAACTTCCATGCCCATGCCATTGCCTGGGAAGGTTTAACCAACGGTAAACTGACCCCTGCCCAACTTGATTCGGTGTACAGGTCTCTCGGTTATGACTTCGTAGGCATTTCCGACTACCACAAGATCACCCGGGCGCCCGGCATCAAGGATGAGGAGTTCATCCCGGTCTACGAGCACGGTTACAGTATATTTAAACGGCATCAGCACCCGATTGGTGCCAAGGAAGTGGTGCATTTCGACTACCCCCTCTTTCAGTCTCTGCACCATAAACAGGATATTATTGAAAGGCTCCGCCCCACTTCAAAACTTCTGGCAATTAACCACCCTGAGTTCTCGAACAGCTACTCGCCCGAAGATTTTCAGTACCTCTCGAACTACACCCATATTGAAATTCTGAACCACTACCGGACATCACTCGCCCAGTGGGATGCTGCCCTCACAGCGGGTTACCCTGCCTTTGGGTACGGTAATGATGACTCTCACGACCAGAGAAAAGAGGACGAAACGGGTAAATTTTGGACCATGCTCCGCTCACCCTCGCTCTTGAGCAACCTGATTCTCGACGCGCTGCGAAAGGGTAACTCGATAGCCGTTGCCGGTAAAAGAGGTGTGGTTGATAATGAATTGAGGTACCTCAAAGTGCACGGTGACACTCTCAGGCTCCACATGGCACAGCCGGCTGATTCAATCAGACTCGTGGGGAATAACGGAGAGGTGCTCGCCACTTTCACCACAGTTGATTCTGTGAACTTCCCGATTCGTAAGGTGCAAACCTATGTACGCGCGGAGGTTTACAACAAGCTAACCACTTTTTACCTCAACCCGGTTATCAGAACTGAAGGTATTCTGCCAGTTTACAAACCTGTAAAGAACGCGGCGTTTTCTTTCGTGGTTAGAATTGTTGCCATCGCGGTTTACATCTTCTACCTGCTGATGATCTACAGATTGATCGTGAAAATGTTCCGCTACACTTTCAACCGCTCGGTTGTAAGAATAATCTGACTTTCTAAACGGCTGTCTTGAAAAACGAGGCAGCCTCTGCTATCCCATTCTTGTCAACCAAAAGTATCACGAGATCATCCTCGGCAATTTTTGTGCTTCCCGAAGGTATCACGTATTGCCCTTTTCTCTCGATCAATACTATAAGCACCTCTTTTGGTAAGCCGAGCTCAACTATTTTCTGTCCCACTGCCGGCGCTCCCGGCTGAACAAAAAGATCGAACAGGGTTTTATCATCCCCTCTACCGGTCTCGAGATCGATCAAAACTCTCTTGGTTAAACTTTTCTCTGCTGAAACTTTAAACAGCTTTGCCGCTATCGGCAATGACCACCCCTGACCCAGGGCGGAAAGGATCACTACGAAAAACACAAGATTGAAAACCAGACTTCCACCCTCAACGTTCGCGGTGAGAACGAAGGTGGCAAGTATTACCGGAACAGCCCCTCTTAAACCTCCCCATGTAATGAAAAGCTTCTCCCGAAGGTTATAACTGCTGAAAAGAAGTGAAGCAAAAACTGCAATGGGACGTGCGATGAACATCAAAAACAGAGCCAGTATAACTCCAGTTTGCCACACTTCAATAAGATGCGAGGGAAATATCAGTAAACCGAGTGTTATAAACATCCCTATCTGACTAAGCCACGCCAAACCTTCAAAAAACCTCGTGGTATTGGTCTTGTGCTGATACTCGTAATAGTTCGCGACGATTCCGGCAATGTAAACAGCAAGAAAGCCTGACCCGGCGATCAGCGCGGTTCCGCTGTAAATTCCCAGCGCGCAGGCAAGTACAAAAACGGGATAAAAACCGGGAGAGAGAAAATCAAGCCTGTTTATCACCCAGGTCATCGCCCTGCCGCCAACCAAGCCGGTCACTGTTCCAATTCCGAACTGGAGGAAAAGCATTATAATATAGTCATACAAGGGCTTTTCCGGTACTGTCAATACTGAGATCATCATCGCGGTCAGAAATATCGCCATCGGATCGTTGCTCCCGCTTTCTATCTCGAGAACCGGCTGTAACTCACCTCGCAGGCTAAGATCTTTCGCCCTGAGAACCGAAAACACTGCCGCGGCATCGGTTGATGCAATTACAGAGCCTATAAGAAGCGAGAGCCTCAGGTCATATCCCGCCACGTAATAAAGAAAAACTCCTGAGAGGCCCGCCGTAAGGATCACTCCGAGCGACGCGAGCGAAAAAGCCGATTTGTAGCCGTTCTTTACCGATTCAAACCTTGTTTCCAACCCACCGGAAAAGAGAATGAAAACCAGCGCGATGGTTCCTATCGATTGCGCCAGAGGAGCATTGTCAAAATAAATCCCTCCGGGTCCTTCCGATCCCGCGAGCATCCCGAGACCCAGAAAAAGGATCAATGCCGGAACCCCATAGTTCTTGGTCAAGCGTGTGACCATGATCGCCAGAATCACCAGAACCGAAAGTATCAGGAGTTTATCTTCAATTAATTGTGGCATATTATTTCTGTTCTGATTTTAACTATATTTATTAGTTATCAAATTTTTTTTCCGAACCGGCTTTCCGGATATATTGTATGAGCAACGCGCGTTCACATATTCTTGCTACTGAAACTTACCGGAAGAAATTAAGACAAAATGTCTTCAATTCCATTGCTTCAAATTTAAGAAGCAATATAACAATTGCGCGCGGAAATCTTGACATAATTGATGAGCAAATATCCGCGGAAGACCATCAGGAATCACTAAAAGACCTTCAAAACGCCCTCGCCAATCTCGCTAATCTCGCGGCACAGATAGATAGCC
>JAEYUD010000137.1 GCA_023433685.1 Bacteroidota bacterium | reverse complement strand
GTAATTATCATATCCCCACGGATAGACACTTGGAGCCACAGAAAGTATGTAATTCTCACTGCGCGTCTTTACGCTGTCTCTCCATCTTTTCAGAAAAGCGGTTAATTTATTTGCCCGCCATCTCTTCCAGGCCTGATCATAGTAATTCGGTGAAGGGTTCTGTCCGTTATTCTCAGCCTTGTAAATAGAAACAGTAACGCTGTCGTAACCACCTTCTATCGGCATCGCGGGAAGTCTGTCGTCCCCCTGAACACCGTCAACCTCGTAATTGTCCAAAACTTCGCAGGTAAGTGAGATCAGAAAGTCCTGTACTTCGGGATTTGTACCGGCCATCCAATCGAAACCATTTTTAACAACAAGTTGTCCTTGCGCGTTCTTTGCTGCCCATTGTGGTTTGGCAGCAATTATATGCCCGCCATTTGAGGAGTAACTCGGTGAAAAACCGAATTCAAACCAGGGAATCACCTCTATTCCGTTTCTGTGTGCTTCAACAATCAGTTTTATTAGCGGGTCACGACCCGCGAAAACCGGGATGATAGGCACCTGGAATAATGAATCCATGATCCTGCTTGGGTAAAGGGTGTAGCCTTTGTTCCAAACAACCGGAAAAACCACATTGATACCCACTGACGCGAGGTAATCCATCGCGTTGGCAATTTTCGTGTCATCAAATAAAACATCACTGTCAACATTTGTGATCCATACGGCTCTCATCTCTTTCCTGGGCTGGGCCATCAGCAATACAGGAAAAAGAACTAAAAATAAAAATAATCTGTCGCGCATAAACCTATTGTATTAATTTGGGGAAACTAACCTTGTCAGGATATATTCTCGTCTTGAAGAGATCCTTAAAGTTCTTGAGTCCTTCATAAAAGAAGAAAACCTCACCGTTGATTCCGGCTTTTCTGTTTTCCTCAATCATTTGAAGTAAAAATTCTGATTCCGGATAATATGATCCAAGTTTTATCAAAATACCCGGATAATAGATATGTTCCTTCCCCTTCGGGATGTTTTGAAAATCGGAGTGAAGTGTCGCTGTAAATGCTTCGATATTTTTTCTGTAAACCTGTGGACATAAAAGCTCAACGATCCCCCTCCGTGCCCACTCGGGCCAATCCTGCAGATATTCTTCCTTGGCGAAAGGGTAAATCGAAGGTGAGAGTGAAATTATCACTTCAGGTTTTATCGATTTTACAGTTTTGTGAAGCTTTTCTCCAAATTCCGTCATCAGGTCTGCCCTGAACTGAAGCCAGTCAGCTTCATACTGATCAGCCGGTGGCTCCTTTCCGTTTCTTGCGGCTTTGTAAAGTCCAACCGTGTAGGGGTCGTATCCGCTTTCTGAAGGCATCGCGGGGAGTCTGTCGTCACCTTGTACTCCGTCAACATCGTAATTGGTGACCACTTCTTTAATAAGTGAAAGCATGAAATCCTGCACTTCAGGCAGGAAACCGTTCATCCACTCGAATCCGTTCTTGGTCACCAGATCACCTTTTCTGTCGAGCGCCTTCCAATGCGGTTTCATCGCAAGAAGGTGTCCCCCGTTGGCTTTGAACGAGGAAGCGAAGCCGAACTCAAACCATGGTATAACTTTTATACCATTGTCATGAGCTTCTTCGATCAGTTCTTTCAAAGGATCCCGGCCTTCAAAATTTGAATCGATCTCGATACCAAATTCCTTCTTCATTACCTCGCTTGGATAAAGGGTGAACCCTTTATTCCAGACAACATGAAAAATGGTGTTAAAGCCCATCTCCCTGCAGTTCTTAACGGCTTCAACTATTCCGGCTTTTGAGTTAAGAACTTTACTGTCAACGTTCGTCAACCAGACACCGCGGACAGCACTTCGGCCTGACGCACTCGACTGGTTTGATGTTTCACCCGACATCCCGGCATCAGAACCCTTGCTTGACGAGTCTGAAACACTTCCACAGCCGGCAAAGAAAATTGCCAGGGCTCCCAATAGAACTTTAATATAGTGCTTCTTTGGCATCAGAACCGTGCCCTCAGATTTGCTTTTAGTTCTATCATTTGCATGGAAGCAACATTTTCAAAGTCAAGTTTAAGGGTCGACCAGAGTTCACCCAGAATGTTCTTGTAATTCGCTGAGACAGAGAACCAGACAGGATCGAACACCTGAACGCCAAGTTCCACTCCAACATTGAAGGTACCACTCCAATCTTCCTGATCAAGCGATGGAACAGCAAGCACTTCCTGAAGCTTGTTCACTCCTGCTGTATCGGGGGCAATCAATGAGTCGGAGTAACTGCCTCTTGAAAACTTCCAGTAATAGACACCAAAACCGAGGTTAAGCTTGGTTTCATACCAGCTGTCACGAAGCAGATAATAATCAGCCTGTACCGCGGCTCCGTATGCCTTCAGATCCATGCGGAGTGATTTAATTGGGTAAGTATAGGTCTTCTGTTGTGTACCGATCAAATATTCGCGGTTTACGAACATTTTATCATCATTGAGCTTGTCGAAGATTACGTACTCAAGTTTTCCACTCCAGCTCCACTTCGCTGAGACCTCTTTAGTGAAGAAAGCGGATGTTGAATATCCCGGACTGAATCTGTTCTTGAGCTCACCCACCGGTGAGAGGTATGAGAAACCCACACCTGCTGACCACTTGCCTTGAGCCATTATTCCTGTAGCCAGGATCACGAAAATTGCAATAAATCTTTTCATATTCTGATCAATAACTGAATGAAAGTCCTAATTTTAAATTCAGGTTGTTTCCGAACGGCAACTCGCTGTAACCCATCCCGTCTGTTTCCACGAAATAGGTGTAGTTGAAGTCACCGGTCAGGCTGACATAGTCGAAAACCGGATACTTCAGTGAAAGTCCCCCGTGAAGCATTAATGGATTTCCATATTTCGATGGCGCAAAATTCCGATAATTGTAGTTGAATTGCGCGTCAAGTTTGGAAAGTTTTTTGGTCCAGTCTTCAACCACATAGAACCACCGTGTGAAGAATAGTATACCTGCACCGGCATAAGGTTTGATTGTAAGGTCACCCAGTTTGGCTTCGTACCCTACCATTAAAGAGACAGGCAAAGTGTTCATTCCCTGGGTCGGGGTTATGGTCAACTTATATTTTGCCGTATCGGTCAGATCTGCCCTTATACTGCCATAGTACCTGTTATCCCAGAAATTCCACTTCCACTGGGTTAAAGCGGAATCCTGATCAATTGAATATGACTGATACCCGGCGACAAATGATATATAAAAATTGTCGAAGGTCTTGAAGTTTATCTTGACACTGCCGCCGAATCCATTCGCTTTTGTTAAAGCATATTTCAGTGAGCCGGCTGATGAGAAAGAACCTGTAACTTCAATATCTGAAAGCTGCGCTTTTAATCCGGTGGATAACAAAAGCACGAGAAAGAATGTTGTAATTCTGTTTTTCATTTCATCCTCCTCAATAATTCAGATTTAATGTAAAACGAAGGATGTTGCCGAGGCGTCCATAGTCCGCGAAAGAAAAATCAGCCGAAACAGGAATCTGAGTCGAGGGGTTGACCCCCACGCCCACACTCCATGTTTCTTCATCGTAGAAGAACTTGTATCCGCCGCGGAGTATTACCATGTTTTTCCAGCCTATTTCAAGTCCGGCGTTCATTCTTTCATCACCATCATTGGGGTGCAGGGCTTCAACAATGCCTGTAACCCTGTACTCCGATTTCATATCGCCGAAAATCTCCGCGGCGAGCCCAAGTTTAAGCACGGAGGGCATCTTGAACGGATCGTTGATATACTTGGTCTCGACTCCAAAATTCTGGATCGAAGCACCAAGTCGCAATGATTTGAATCCTGTGTAATACAGCACTCCGCCATCGAACAGAACATTGTTCGCCGAATAATCATCAATACCTTCTCTTACATATTTAACTGTAAGTCCGAATGAAAATTTATCGGTTAATGCCCTGGAATAACTGAGCCCAAGCGCGATCGCGTTGGCAGAGAAATTGCCAAGCACGTCGTACACTTTCTGTCCCGCGGTCTTCTTGGTTTTCTTCATCGTACCGTAATCAACAGCCACGGCACCAAGCGCAAAAACTCCGAAGTCGGTGTTGTAAGCGTAAGCTGCCGCGTAGTGTTTTATATCTGCTATCCACGGGGAATATGAAGCAGAGAATGAGTGTTGCCTGTCGTTGAAGCCCAGACCTGCAGCGTTCGAGAAAACCGAAGATGCTCCCATGTCAGAAAGGGCAACAGATGACTCACCTAAAGCCGCGCTTCTGGCAGTGACGGGAATTTGAAGAAAAACAAACCCGGCAGTCGCGGTTTTCTTGAACTCCTGCGCGAAAAGCAGGGGCTGCACGATAAGAAGCAAAAGGATAAAATTTTTCAGTTTCATAGTTCTTATCACCTCACGATCGCGAATTTACCGGTGGAATTACCATACTGCGACTCCACATGAAAAATGTATACACCGCTTTCAACGTACTGTCCGTAATCGGTCACCTGATTCCATGTTATTATTCCACCCCTGTTCGCGTCTACATTTATGGTCTTTACCAGATCACCTCGTACGGTGTAAATCCTGATCACGCTCGGATTCGGAACATTTACGAACTGGATCTGATCAGCTTCTCCCGGCTGACTTGACCCCTCACCTATAACGAAGGGGTTTGGAACAACCAGCACTTCATTTACACTGGCTGGAGCAGGAAGTGTAGCAAGAAATGGCCTTGTCGTCCTGTTCGCGAAAATCGAAGTTTCCATCGCTGGAACACGGACTGTATTTCCTGTCTCGGGGAATCTCTGGGCAGGATTTATCGTCCAGAAAGCCTTACCGGTATCGTACGCGGTGATCGAATAGTAGTAGCCTGTGCCGATCTGCACTGTCGAGTCGATGTAAGAATACGATGTCCCGGTGTTATAAACGGGATCACCTTTTTTAATATCCGCGATCATCGTCCAGGGGCCAACAGGCAGAAAATCAGACCGATAGATCCTGTATCCGGCGAGGTCAAGCACGCCATCATCCGGATCAGGTATAGCTTCCACGCTGTTTTCCCAAGTGATGACATTAGCCACTTTCCTCTCGGCTCCCTGATAAAAATTCACATTGAACTTTGGGGCAGCCGGTGGATCAGGATGATTGAATTTATTATCGTAAGTGAGCTGTGCCCTTCTTACGGCAGGAATAAAATTCTGTGTGTAGCTCTGATTGAAGATCACACTCGGTGAGATTGACTTGTCGAGAGCGTAAGAGTAGTCCATCCCGGCAACAATCTCAGCCAGCACTATCTTCACTGTGTCGCCCGGTTTCATTTCCCAGGGACCCAACGACATAACCGACCATTTTCTGGCATTGTTAATAAACGTGGTGTCCGTGAGATTCCGCGGGAACTGCACAAATCTGAAAAGATTGGTCGGGTACTTTATAGCACGGTATTTATCTTCATTATATCCTGCCACACCATTGAAGGGACCGGAAAGATCGAGGGTGGTTTCACCTTGCGACCAGCCAAGCTTTGTCTCGTCAACACGGGTGGCTATCCCGGTTGAATCGGGTGAGGAATAAACAAGTTTAACTCCGGCATACCCCGGCGCGAGCCATTCACCTTGTGGAATGCCATTTACGACTCTTCCAAGTGAGTTGGTGAAACCATAGTTAGCGTTTTCAGCCTGAAACAGCTTATTTGTTCTGTCGTAAACAACTTTAGCGTTTCTGGCACCATTGGTTTCCTGGGGGAAAAGTACTCTCCATGACCTTGAATTTGCCTGCAGGGCATAAGTCAGAAGCATCTGCACACCGTGCAGCGTGTCGGTAACATTCTTTGTTGGGTAAGCAGCTTTGATCTCTGAAGAGATGTTAATAAAGTAATATTCGTAAAGAATATAGTTTTCATCCCTTTTCGAGCCGCTCCACTGGTGAGCCCTCCTCACAACCCTTAACGGGAGTTGAAGCTCATCTGACTGATTGGGAGTGTAGAAATTTGGGTTGTACTCCCAGATCGATTCGACTACCTCTTCACCAACAAGCGGATTCGCCTGTAACCAGTAGTTTTCACCCGATGGGAACAACTTTCTGTGTGTTTTGAGCGAATATTTTGAAGAGGCTTCTGTGGAAACAGAAGCACCATAGATCGCCCAGTCTTCCACAGTGATAACCGAGTCTTTTTTGTTCTTGGCACCTATCCAGAAACCGCCTGTTGCCATATGGCTGGCAGTTCCGCCGATATTTTCTGCTATCCACGATGCATCAAACCCGGGCCAGTCAAGTGTGGGACCGGTCGGCGCCCAGTTGTTGTACGCGGGACCCGATTTAGAAGGTGAAAGCGAGTGCCACAAAGCTCCCCTGTTCAGGATGAGCAAAGGTGATTCCACCTGAGCGTACACTCCTGATACCAGAACGAGCATCAGCATAAATAATTTAAATTTTACTCTTGTCATTTTTTGCAATACCTTGATTTTAGAAACCAAATCCGATTGTGAAGAAAACCTGTCTCGGAATATTTTTGAAAGCCTTGTAGAAAGAGGAAATGTAGCTGATCCTTGAGGGATCGTTACCCGGTTGATCGATGGTAGTGCCGTCTTCAACCCAGTTGATAAGATCATTTCCGGTGACGGGTGTAAGCCACTTGTTGTCGAACAGGTTCATAATCCTTAGTCCGATAACAAAGCGGTATCCCCCTTCAAGCACCACATTCTTCGTAAAGTTTACGTCGAAATTCGACTCAAGTGGATAACGTCTGTTGTTCACGATATCCTTCAGGTCAAACGAAGTGCGGTAAGTAAAAGGTGTACCGGACTGAACAGAGTAAATGAAGCTTATGCTCGAGTTTTCAAGCAGATTTACACCGAATAACTCGGGCCCTTCACCGGTTCCCCAGTTATACTGAAGGAGGGCTCTGAAATTGTGAGTCCTGTCATTTCCCGAAAGAAACTCACCGGTATAGTCACGAGATTCCGCCGCCGCGGATGAAGTCGGGTAAATCACCTGAGCCCCGTAGTTACCTTCCGAGGTCTGCGAGATACTGTATGTGAACCTGTACATCCAGTTCTTGGGATTCACTTTTTCAAGTGAGATTTCAAATCCGAGTGTAGCGCCGAACGCGTTGTTCGAAAATGTGGTGTAATTAAACAGTGGCGTGTTGTCGGAAGTGTAGGCTGAAGGACTGTTCAGCACTGTACCCGTAAAGGCAGCATACCTTAAAAGGCCAATCTGCGATACCCTGTCGTTATAGTAAAGAGCAAGATCGATCCTGTTATCGTCATCAATTAACTGCTGAAGTCCGAACTCATACTGAATCGTTTTCTTCGGCTCAAGGTTCGCGTTACCGTAACCCACAATTCCTTTGTTTCCACGGTTCGAGAGAGCCTGGCTGAATGTGGGCATTGAAGTAAAATGACCATATTGAAGCCTGAAAGCGGTATTTTCTCCGATCGGGAATGAAAGTCCGATCCTTGGGAGGAGCATAAAATAGGTTTTCGATTTCTCGGTGTTAAGGTTTCCTGTCTCAGGTCCTTCAGTTCCCACATAAACAATGTTAAAGGGATCAACCGGTATATCGGAGCCAAAATTATAAGCCTCGGCCCTCACACCTATGTTGGCGATCATTCCCTCATATTCCATTTTATCCTGGATGTAAAAGGCAATATTGTAGGGCTGTGCAGTGTAATACTCAGCTACGCCGGTAGTCGCTACAAGGGCGTTAGCTTTGAAACGTGAGTTAACACCATTATTGTACAGATCCCAGTAGTAGAGCCTTAAACCGGCTTTTAGCAGATTGCCCTGGTTGATCTGACTGGTAAAATCGAGGTTGGCAGCCCAGTATTCGGTTCTTGTGTCCTGATAATAGAGGGTACTGAACGCGTCGGGGGCTCTGAAATATTGAGTGTCCCACCACGCGCCGGGCTTAAGAATATTTCCACCATTAACATCGTAGAGCGAGTCAAGAACATCCCTTTGCTGCGAATAACTTGTAAGATATTCGTAAGGGAGTTCATATTTTTCACTCATGTGGGTGATGGTGGCTTCAAAAAATGATTTGGCGTCAATAGTGTAGACGTAGTTCAGACTTTGTGTAACCGTCTGCTCCGTTCTGATCGGATCGATCAGCACATAATATTTATACGAAGTGGAAGGTGGTGAGAAAGCCAAACCTGCCCACCTGATATCGCTGGAACCTGACCATATACCTCCCCTGTAAAGCTGATAGCCGAGTAATAACTTCAGCTTATGAGCAGTCGTGGGAGTGTAAGTGAGGTTCAGCATGTAATTCTGCGAAATCTGATCCTTCTCCGAGGTGGGAAGCCTCGTTGGGTTTTTCTTGTATTCACCCGAAAAGAAAAATTTCAGTTTATCAGGGTCTTTACCAAGGGGACCACCAATTCCAACCATAACTTTTGTGTAGGCTCTTTCACGGTAATCGTAAACACCCAACGGATTGTTATCGCCGGGAGTGTGGTTGCCCAACCAGGTGTTGTAAGCCCAGTTTATCTCCCTGTCAAGGATGCTGTTCCAGGCACTGACCTGATCCGGGGTGGCAGTTCCGTTCCTTACTTTATCGTAGAGCCATTTGTACCGGCCTTCCGAGGTTATGCCGAGGTCTTGTAGGAAGAATGAGGAATCGCGGTACGCCATCCACCTGTCGAGTGTGCCCCACCTCTGCCACTCGTAGAGTGATTTGTCATAGAGATATGTGCCGAAGTGGTACTGACCGGGTGGTCTGTATTCAACTCTGACTTCACCGGAAAGACGCGGTGAACCTTCCTTAAGCACAACTTTCACTACACCGGCCTGAGCATTGCCATATTCCGCGGAAAAACCACCTGAAATCAACTGCATCTGCTGCACCCCGATGGGGTTAACATCATATTTCCATGAGTTATCCGCCTTTTCAACGCCGAACGAACCGGGCGATGTGGTGGCTGAATTGATCTGGTCAACACCGTTGATCTGATAATTTACCTCATAGGAACCTGACCCTCTCACAGAATAGGTGCCCTTTTCGTTCTTTTGGAATCCTGCGGTGAGATCAAGAATACCACGTAGACCTTCGATAGGAGCGGCTTCAATTTGACCATTATCGATCGTGGATGATGAAGAGGTCTGATCCTTAATGATCTTGGGCTTTTCAGCCACAACCACAACTTCATCCATTTCGAGAGTCGATTGTTTCAGTATCACATCAAGCTGGGTCGTACGGTCGATGAAAATCTCGACATTGGATACGAGATATTTTGCGTATCCCACATAACTTGCGGTTACCGAGTATTTACCGGCGGGTATGTTTAGAATAAAATACTTACCATCGAGGTCTGAAACACCCCCGAGGGTTGTTCCGTCTATCCTGACGGCAACCCCGGGCAGTCTTTCACCTGTCTGAGCGTCCCTGATCTCTCCCGAGAGTTTTCCTCTTTGCGCCTGAAGAATTGTCGTTCCTGCGATTAGTATCACAAAAAAGAATATTTTTGTCAGCGAGAAAGAGAATTTTTTGTGAGAATATCGTAGATGTCTCTCCATGATCACTCTTTTTTTTACGTTACTTTACTGTAAATTAAATTAAAATTCGTCAGCTCTAAAATCCTATTTTATTGTCAAATTAACAAATCAATTTTAGAAATATGAAACATTTTTTCCAGATAAATATCACTACTGACCCCGCTCTTGACGATGAGAACGCGGCTTTCCTTTGGATGTTCGAACCCGATGGAATGAACCTCGAAAATAACACTGTAAAACTTTTTTTCTCTGAACTGGATTCGCAAAAGAGAGAAAACATTAATTCAAGTCTTATCGGGCTTGTGGAAGCCGGCGTGGTCGAGAAGTTTGACATGCTGGTTGAGAAACTCGAAAAACACAACTGGAATGAGGAGTGGCAAAAGAATCTCAAGGTGTTAAAGGCGGGCACAATGTTCGCCGTTAAACCAACTTTTGTTCAATATTCTCCCGAACCGGGTGAGATAGTGATCGAGATCGACCCTAAAATGTCGTTCGGAACCGGAGAGCACGAAACCACCAGGCTTATTCTTGGCCTCCTTGAAAAATACGGGCGAAACAGAAACTTCGTTCTTGATGCCGGAGCGGGTACTGCAATTCTCGCCATAGCATCAATTAAACTCGGTTCTAAACGGGCTATCGCTTTCGATAATGATGACTGGTGCCTCGAGAATGGCCTCGAAAATGTAAAACTGAACAGTGTTGAAGATATTGTCGAGATACGGATATGTGAAACCCGTGACATTGAGGAGAGGGATTTTGATCTTATTGTGGCGAATATCCAGAGGGATGTTCTTATCGAGATCGCTAACGATCTCGTTGAACGCCAGGTGCCAGGTGGCACTTTGATTCTTTCCGGATTACTGATCACTGATGAAGAAATAATAATGCCCGTCTATCAGAACCTTGGTTACAGATTCATTGAAAAAACGGGCGAAAATGAGTGGATCAGCCTTGTGTTCGAATTACAAAGATGATCACTGTCTGTAAACGGTTTTTCCGTTTACCACTGTCATAATCACTTTAGTATCTTTGATCAGTTCAGGATCAATTTTGAAGATATCCCTGTCAATGATCGTAAAATCAGCGTATTTACCCGGTTCAATAGTGCCGAGTTTGTTTTCCATAAAAGAGGCATAGGCGTTTTCAATCGTGTACCCTTTAACAGCATCCTCAACGGATATCTTCTGATCCGGTATCCAGCCGCCGGGGTTTTTACCGTCAAGTGTTCTCCGGGTGACAGCGGCATAGATCCCCAGAAATGGATTCAACGGAGCTACAGACCAGTCAGATCCGAAACAGAGATGCGCTCCTGATTTCAACAGATCCGCGAATCGGTACGACGACGAAACCCTATCCTCTCCCAATCTTTTGTAAGCCCAGACTCCGTCATCAATACAATGATACGGCTGCGCTGACGCGATTACCCCGAATTGCCTGAATTTGGGTATATCCTGAATTCTTAGGTGCTGGGCGTGTTCAATTCTGAACCTTCTGTCCCATTTGGGATTTTTTGCCACTATCTCACCAAACATATCAAGAATGTAATTGTTGGCCCTGTCTCCAATGGCGTGAATTGACAATTGCAAACCGGCTGCATCCGCTTCAAACGCCCATTTCCTTAAGCTATCGTTTGTTATGATATCCATTGGGAGGCCGGTATTGTTCTTGTCATGCGAGTATGGCTCAAAAAACCAGGCGGACGCTGCACCAAGAGAGCCATCAGCAAATGCCTTAAGTGAGCCCGTCTTCAGCATGTCCGATCCGAAACCACTTTCGATCCCGATCGAGGTCAGGTTCCTGAAATCAGCGATCGGCAATCGTGTATATATCCTGCAAGTCAGCTTCCCAGATTTTTCAAATGTTTGATAAACTTTAAGATCGTTTTTATAAGTGATGTCATGAACCATGGTGAGCCCAAGACGGGCAGCTTCTTTAAGGGCTCGCAGTAAAGATGCTTCGATTTCTTTCTCAGTGGGATCGGGAACAAGCGAGGAAACCAAAGGCATTGCTTTATCAACAAGGATTCCTGTTGGTTCACCTGTATTTTTGTCACGCCTTATCTCACCACCTGCAGGTTGGGGTGTCGAGCCATTGATTCCGGCAAGCTTAAGGGCGATCGAGTTAGCAAGTGCAATGTGCCCGTCAAACCTGTATATCAACACTGGATTTTCAGGTGAGATGTCATCTATCATCTCTTTAGTGGGAAGGTCTTTAACCTCCCAGGCTTCATGATCCCAGTCACCACCAGTGATCCACTCCCCTTTCCCTTTTTCACTTATGTATTTCTTCAGAATATCCCTGAACTCTTTTCTGCTTTTCGCGGGTCTTAGATCGAGTCCACCGAGATATTCTCCACCCGAAATAAAATGGACATGATTATCGGAAAGCCCGGGCAGCATAAGAGCGCCATTAAGATCAATTGTCTCATGATCTTTTTTGAGGACTTTCGCCGCTCCATCCAATTCACCTGAGTATACTATGTACTCACCTTCTGTAACTACACATTGCACACGTTTTGCTTTATCGTCGCCCGTGTAGATAGTGCCATTCTTGTAGAGAGTCTGTTTCATCTGTGGTATCCCATTAATTACCAGTATCAAAAAGAAGAAAAAAAACTTCCGGTTCATATCACAAACTTAAGATTATTGAAAAGGGAAATTTAAGCATTGCAGTAAATAAAAAAAGAGGCTACCCCTTCCGAGGCAGCCTCTCCAATTAAATCTTATTTCAAGATTACTTGTTGAGCATCATTTTGATGTTCGAAACAAAATTCTGACCATTGATACCGGCAGCGTTGATCTTTGCAATATAAAGACCTGATGTGAGCTTCGAAGCATCAAAGCTTACGCTGTGTGAACCGGCAGCGAGGTTACCGTTAACGAGTGTGGCAACTTCCTGACCAAGAACGTTGTAAACCGAAAGAACAACTTTAGCATCTGTCGCAAGAGCAAAATTGATCATGGTTGAAGGGTTGAACGGGTTAGGATAGTTCTGGCTAAGAGCAAAAGCTGTTGGCCCGGTAACGTCAACTTCGATCTCTTTCGAGTACTCGGTTGTTCCGTCAAAATCAACCTGACGAAGTCTGTATGAATATTTTCCATTCTGGAGGCTTCTGTCAACAAATGAATACTCTTTTGTGGATGATGAGGTACCAACACCTTCAATAAATCCAATAGCCGCGTATTCACCGCCAACAACTTTTCTCTCAACGTAGAAACCTTTGTTGTTGGTTTCGGTAGCGGTTGACCAGCTAAGTTTTACATCTGAAATGTTAGCTGAAGCATTGAATGAAGCGAGTTCAACAGGAACAACGCCGGCACCGGCGCTTACATCATCTAAACAGAAGCTTGCACCATCGACCTGATTATTAGCAACATATGCTCTGAATGCAATGTAAATGTTTGAACCGGCAGGAACTAATGAGCCAATAGGATATGCATAAGATACCCAACCTGAATCAGCAACGGCAAAGTTAATTGCCGCAACATTTACATTAAAAGCTGTAGTTGAGCTATTTGTAGTGGTGGAAATTTTGATTTCAAGATTATCGAGATAAGTTCCGAACTTCCTGACCCAAAATCTAAGTGAGTCACCGGCCTGAACGCTGAGGAGCTGGGGGGTGATGAGCCATGAATCATTTGATGCTGCACCACCGTAAAGCCAAGTGAACAACGCCATTCCTGTTCCACTACCACCAGGTCTGTTAGTTACCGTACCGCCATTAAATCCTGGAACTGGAGTCGTCCCGGCGGCAACTCTTGCCCATCCTGTACCTCCGTCAGGTGTAAGTTTCGCCCATCCGGCTGGAGGGAAAGTAGCACTTTCGAAATTCTCGGAAATCGAGTTTGAGCTCTCAATCCAAGGACCTCTTGTGAATTCTGGAGCTTCTGATTTCTGCCAAGCCTTTACATTAGTAGCTCTTTCCTGAGCCTGGGCATAGCCGATAACCAAAACGGCTAACATGAAAACGCCGAAGAATTTTTTCATGATTTGTTCCTTATTGTTGATGATTTGATGATTTGTTGAAATTTCTCGATCGCGATTATGCAGGTTCCCCCGTGAACCCTCAAAAATTTATTGGCTAATATTACGGATAAATTTTTAGCTGACCAAATTTTGAGCGCTATTTTAAGCATATTTTTGTTTTTTGATCCCGACTTTTCACTATTTTAGACAAGGTGTAAACATTTAAATCAGGACAAAATGCATTCTCAAAGACTTAAAGCCGGCACAATCTCTCTCGTGATCGGCCTCTCAATGCTCTTCATGAAGTTCGGGGCATACTTTCTCACAGGCTCCGCCGCAATCTTTTCAGACGCTCTTGAATCGATAGTTCACATTGCCGCCACTTCGATGGCTCTGTTCAGCATTATCTATTCTTCGAAACCACCCGACAAGGAGCACCCATACGGACACGGAAATATGGAGTACTTCTCTGCCGGGGTTGAGGGCCTGCTCATACTTTTGGCAGCACTTGGTATTATCTACTATGCAACCATGGATATCATTTACCCGCCGGAGATTAAAAAGCTTGATATCGGTATCGGAATTGTCGCCTTTGCCGGTCTTATCAACCTGTTCCTCGGTTTGTATCTGATCAGAACAGGAAAACACACCAACTCGCTTACCCTCGTGGCTGATGGAAAACATGTTTTAACTGACTCATACACGAGTCTTGGCGTTATTATCGGTATTACGATCGTATTTTTTACTGATATTCAGATCATAGACCCACTTTTCGCGATTTTCGTCGGAATGAATATTATTTTCACCGGTTACAAACTTATTCGGGAAGCTTTTGGTGGTCTAATGCACGAAGCAGATAAAGAAACGGTGGTAAAGGTCTCAAACTCAATAATTGATCTGAAGCGACCTGACTGGATAGACATTCACGAACTCCGTTGCAGACGATCGGGCAGTTTCGTTGCAATTGATTTCCACCTGATCCTCCCTTGGTATTCCACCATAAAAGAGGCGCACGATGAGGAGACCAGGATTAAAAGTGAATTGAAAAAGGTGTTTCCCGAGTCAGATGTGATGATACACTTCGACTATTGTAAACCGCAGCTTTGCCGATTTTGTTTCCACGAAAATTGCGCTGAAAGAAGTTCAGCCCAGTCAATTGACTTTAAATGGGATGAGGAAAAAGCCTCCGGCAGACCGGTTTACGAACTGTACTGATATACTAATGAGGTAGGTAATGCACGATTTAAGCATGAATTATCTTGGATTGAAACTCAAAAACCCGCTGATCGCGGCGTCCTCAGGTATTACGAAAAACATATCCAATTTGAGACAACTCGAAGACAATGGTATAGCCGCGGTGGTTCTTAAAAGTTTTTTTGAGGAATCGATGCCAAAGGGGAGTGATCCGGATGCTTCGAAACATTATTCACCGGAGCTTTATGAGCATTTTGGGTACGAAAACGATAAATATCCGGGATTGGGAGAATATTGCGACCTTGTCTCAAAAGCAAAAGCCACCTTGAATATTCCCGTAATAGCAAGCATTAATTGTGTAACTGCCGACTGGTGGTTCAAATTTTCGGAGCAGCTTCAGGCAGCCGGCGCGGATGCAATTGAACTGAATGTGTTTAATTACGCCTCTTCCCGTAACTTCGCCTCACCAAATATTGAGAAGATTTATTCAGATATCGTTAAAGGAGTAAAAAAATGTGTCTCCATACCGGTATCGATAAAGATCGGGCAGAATTTCAGCTCGATTCCCAATTTTATCTCAAATCTTGAATCCTCCGGCGCGGATGGCATTGTGCTATTCAACCGTTTCACCGATCTTGATATTGATATTAATACTTTCCAGTTCAAGGCTTCATTTGAATTCAGCGACAGGCGTGAATTTTTCCTGCCGCTTAGATGGATCGCCATCCTTTACCGTCAGGTGAATTGCAGTCTTGGGGCATCAACGGGGGTCAAGGGATTTGAGGATGTGATTAAATTTATTCTCGCGGGAGCATCAGGTGTGCAGATGGCTTCCCTTTTATATGAGGAAGGGCCTGAGGTTATTGGTACTATATTGAAAGATATTGAGGAATGGATGGCAAGACACGGAATATCCAAAATTGAATCAATTAAAGGAAAAATGAGCTTTTCGAATGACAATGAAGGGGTAGCTAACTACTACATGCGCTCTCAGTTCATGGATAAGATCCTTGAGGTGGAGTAGACTATAATTCCTCTTGATACACAAAATATTCTTGTTGAAGTGCAGCAGAAAAACTTTCTGCTTTTCCTGGTTCGGCGAATATACCGAAAACCGTGGAACCGCTTCCGCTCATTAATGAAAATTCCGCACCTGCTTCATAAAACTTGTTCTTTAGCTCCGCGATCATGGGGTGCTCCCTGAAGACAGTTACTTCAAAATCATTTTTAACAACACCTCTTAACTCCTTGAAATCCATTATCTTACGCCCATTCAGCTCCATCAGGTCAACAGCGGCTTTTGCCGGTTTACATGACTTGTAGGCAGCTCCGGTCGCCACGTGAATTCCGGGGTTGACAACCACGATGGTGCCCTTTAACTCAAGATCAATTTCTGTTAGCAACTCACCTCTTCCCTTGCCAACTGAGGGGTATGGGTGTATAAAGAAAGGAACGTCAGAACCCAGTTCCAATCCAAGTTTTTTAAGCTCTTCTTTTGAGAGATCAAGTCCAAACAGATCATTCAAACCGAGGAGCACCGATGCCGCGTTTGAAGAACCACCCCCGAGACCTGCTCCCATCGGTATCTGTTTTTTCAGGGTTATCCTGCACGGAAGTTCCCTCCCGGTTGCCTGTTCAAGCAACCTGACGGCTTTAGTCATCAGGTTTGATTCGATGTCCCGGTTCAGGTCAGGGTTGTCAGTTTCAACCAGCAAATGGTCACATTCCCTGATAATTATCTCATCTTCAAGTCCAAGCGGATAAAAAACAGTCTCAATATTGTGGAACCCGTCTTCACGCTTTTCAGTAATGAACAGCCCGAAGTTTATCTTCGCTGGTGAGTTAATTATAAGTTTCATTCCGTATCAATGCCTTATTTCTCGATAACCCTTACCGCGGCTTTTACTACAGCCCTGTAGATACCATTAAGATCGATTTGATCGATGCATTCAAGGTTATAAGGACAAGTTTTCTTCCAGCAAGGGGCGCATTCAAGGTTTTTCGGGTAGAACATCACTCCATGATCATAGAGGTCAATCTCCGTCCAGCAACTGAGTCCGAACCATGAAACAATATATTTCTGAAGGGCTATACCGAGGTGCATGCCGAATGAATCCCCGGTTACGATAATATCCGCTAGAGATTCGTAGACGGCACCCATTCTAACCCCTTCATTTGTCGGGGTGTTTATCACTTCAAGCGGAAACGCGTTGGCGATCTCAAGATTCCGGGTTGTATCTTCAGGACCTCCTAAAAGGAGCACTTTAAGATCGGTTTCCTTAAGTATCTGTTCGATGATCCAGACATGCTGGTCGACCCTCATTTTCTTGTTCGGGAAAAGTGTGGAGCAACCGGTATTAAACCCTACCAGGGTATCCTTCTCGTGAAATCCGTATCGGCGTCTGATCTGACGTGCCTTTTCTTCCTCTTCCGGGGTCAGAGAGAAGACATACCGGGTCTTTTCATATTCAAGATCAAGTGTTTCGGCAACATATTCCTGTTTGGTCTTTCTGTTCACTCTGAATTTAAGATGGTCGTCAAGTCCAAGCATGTAATTATAGTTGGCACCATCATTTACGGGAACTATCTTGCCATCCCCGTTCAAGCCAAAACCCTTCTTTTCGGTCGCGTCAACAGAGTTAAGAAGTGCCGCTGCCTTGTGCGATTTGTCAAGATTGGCGGCGAAATCAAATCTCATGTTCCGGAGAATATTTATCGATTCCGAATTGTAGATGAAAACCTTGTCAACAAGCGGATTGTTCGCGAGCAGGGGCGCGGAAATTTTCTCTGTTATCCAGTAGATCGAAGAGACCGGATATTTCTTCTTAAGCAGTGGAAGCTGGGCGGTTGACATCAACACGTCACCCATTGCATCAAGGTTTATAAGCAATATTTTGGTACCCATTGGGATGTTTTCCTTGCATCCTTGTTCGAGACAGTTATGCCCCGGAAAACATGGTTTGTAACCATTGAAATGCTTACAATCGGGAATTTTCATAGAGTTTAAGCTCATTCGTTAAAAATGGTTCAAATTTTTCAATTACTTTGGCAAACCTGACATCCCTTAATGAAGGCTCCTTTGTCACGATCGCTTCGTACCGCGTTTTGTATGGGTACCAGATCACATCGTCAGTATCGTATTTTACGTACAGTCCAAATACCGGAACTCCATGGATGGATGCCAGATGAACCGTGGCTGTATCGGGACTGAATAACAGGTTCAACTTCCCTATCATGGCGCAAAACTCACCGAAATCTGGTGTGTAGTATGTTCTTTCCGAATGTGGATCAATTTCGAGAGCCAGACTTATGTCGCGGGTTGAACAGAGCAGAAGGTACTCAACCTCTTTTTCCTTCAGAAACTTCAGAAGTTCCCTGAAATTCCGCGTTCCCCAATACCTCGCGAGACTCCCTGCGGAAATATTAATTCCAACAACGAATTTACCTGAATTGAATCTGGATTCAAAGTATTTTGAGACAGTTTCTTCATTTTCAACTGTCGGGAAATACCTGATAACCCCGTCTTCTTCCGTCGTGACAATTGGTTTGCCATAATTGTCTGCGAACAATCCCACGAGTGCCAGTGATCTTTCAATTACGTGATGTTTCTTTGAGTCGGGTCTCGGTATCGTGTGAGTGAAGATACTCCTGTTACCCCGTTCCAAACCTGCAATAACTTTAATCTTCAGTTTGGAAATGATAAAACTCGCCGTCACCGAGACATCGTCGTGCAAATCGATAAACGCTTTGAAATTTCCACTGTTTAATTTTCTGATGATCGATTTCGTGCCATTAGTCCCTTTTTCAAATATCAGCACCTCATCAATATCGGGGTTGTTTCTGAAAACGAAATGGTTGTGCCTGTCAGCCACCACGGTTATCGAACAGCCTGTAACTTCCTTTAACTTATGCAGAAAGGGGGTAACTACAAGAGCGTCACCAATCCTGTTCAATCTGATACAGGCAACTTTATCACCGGGCGACAGTTCGATAATACTGTTCAATTTCTTCTTGTGTCCCCGAAGAAGAACCCAACGCAAAAACAGATTTTTGAAGAATATTTCTACTTTTTTCAATTTCGGAACCGGATGCCGTTTTTGGCGATTATGGTTTCTATCTTTGTCATGATCCTTTCAAGTGGAAGATCGCGGAAACACTCATGATTCCTGTTACACTCTAACAAGTTACAACAGATGCAGTCGAGTTCATCAAGCCTTACAGTCTCGTGTCTCTCACCGAATGGACCTTGTAGTTTAGGGTCTGTTGGTCCATGAAGGGCCAACACCGGCACACCCAATGACGAAATAAAGTGCATGGGTCCGCTGTCGTTAGCAACGGCGAATTTGCATTTTAGCGCGAGTGCTCCCATCTGTAAAAATGTGCTTTCCGGAGCAAGCACCGCGTGCTCCCCTATCAGTGAGGCAATTTTTTGTGCTTCTTCCAGATCTCCTTTGCCCCAGAGAATCAGGTTTTTAACCCCGTATCTCCTGCTGATCTCCAGTCCGGTTTCGGCGAATTTTTCGGGATCACACCTCTTTGATGCCCATCCACCACCCGGAACGAGAGCAGCAAAATCAGTTCCGTTCCCGGTTGATGCAAAAAATTCCTCGGCCCAGAGCCGGTCAGAGCCCGGTACTGATATCACGGGCTCCTTTGAGACCACGGGAATACCGATGCTCTCAAGAAATTTCAAGTGAAGGTCACCGGCATGATGAACACCTCTCTCAGGTGGGCCAAAAAGATTATAGGCATATCGCCTCCCCCTGTACGGGAAACCCGCCCTGAACCGTGCTCCACTGGCGAATGTCATCTGTGCTGATTTCGGATTTGAATACATGTCGATCACAAGATCATATTTTCGTTTCCTGATCAACATGATCTTTCTGAAGATTTCCGCACTCCGTGAGCCGTCATAAACCAGCACATCATTAATTTCGGGAAGGTCTCTCAAGAGTGGCGCTGAAGGTTTTTCGGTCAGAAAATCGATCTTCGCGTCAGGATATCTTGTCCTGATATTTCTCAGCACAACGGTACTTAGAATAACATCGCCAATTCCTCTGAATTTGATCAGTAATATCCGGGAGACAGGGCTTTTTGGGGTTAGCATATCTAATTTTCTAAACCTTGTTCATATATTTCACAGTTACAAATCTATAAATTCTGATCAAGTTATACAATTTTTGAAGTTCCGATGCCTACCGTACTCGAAATACTGGATGTTTCTTCAAAGTTTCTCGATGAAAAAGGGATAGAATCCCCC
>JAEYUD010000071.1 GCA_023433685.1 Bacteroidota bacterium | reverse complement strand
GTCCGGGATCAGGATCGAAGCGACCCTGCTTTCAGGTGCTGACTCACCCGTGGCAGGATCGAACTTTGCCGCATAAGAACCATCTTCAAGTTTTCTCAATTTTCTGGTAAATGCCCTGATCGAGGAGTTAAGTGTAAATTCATCTTCTGTGGCAGAGTAGGATACCAGCGGTAAAAGATCACTGTTCGATCTGCCGAGCGCGTAGTCAAACAGGGTTGCCATTTCAGAAGGTATTATGGTTTCCGGTTTTGAAGTGGCGGCACCTCCCTTGTAAAATTCGGAGAGAACCGCTTTTTTCATCTCGATCTTTTTATCTATCCCTGTTACCGAGTTATTGAATGACAACCATGTGCCACCCACAGACAACGACACCGCGAGAAACGCAATTGAGCCTGCCAGCTTTAAATTCTGCGAAAGAGAGAAAAGCATCACAATAAATGAAAAGATAGAGAGATAGGGAAAAATTTGATAAAGGAAGAAGGAAGTTCCAGGCATCAGAGTCATATACCATCTGGTTTTTTCATCGAGCACAAGATCAATTCCATACGCGGAGATGAGGTATCCCACACCCGCGATAATGAGAAGATTGATGAGAGCTGTCTGCCACCTCATATCGGTTTTAAGCACATCGTTCAGCTGAGTTTGTATTGCCTTGGATGTCTCCTCCTTGATCTTTTCAATTTCCACATCCTGCTCATGTTGAAGGTGATCCATGAACAATTTATAGACCTTGCCGGTAGAACGGAATCCCATCTTCTTGAATGCGAAAGTGTGTTGCTGCTTAATCTCAGTAGCGAACGGGAGTTCTTCACCAAGCGACTTAAAATACCGGGTGAGAGAGTATCTGAACGTATAAACCATTTTATACCGGCCCGGTTCGGTTTCATCTATCCGTGCAATCGCGACTTCGCATTCAACCTTGTCGTCAAGTATTGCGAATACGAGGTCTTTGTAACTTTTCCCTTTTATTTCATTTATACCATTCCATGCAAGGAACTTGTACATGTCATAAAAATGGAATTCATCACTCAACACTTCCGGATGCTGCGCGAGGTAAAACGCGAAATCCTCGATCTTCTGTATCTTGGTTCCTTCAAATGATCTGAAGAACTTCTGAGGTACGAACTCGTGGAAAAGACGTGCCCAGTCAGCAGGATTGATGTTCAACGATCTTCCCGAGAATGAATCGACGAATGATGCCGGATGAATTGAGAGAACAGAGAGTGCCCTCTCTTGCATTTGTTTGAGCGTGCTATACTTTACAGGGTCTGACTCTGCCAGTTCGTTGCAGGCGATAAGGAACCGGAAAAGTTCGAACTTCAGATCATGATCCTTAAAATAGAAATGGTTATGTTCAAGGTTTCTAAAAAAGAGGGCTACAGTTGGCTCAATATTCTGGACATCGGTAAGGTCGAAATCGATACCGTTCAGATTGATTTTTTGAGAAGGCAGCAGGTGACGAAGAATAATTTCGATGAAATATTCAGGATGAATACTCTGATACCTGATGAATCGCTTCTTTAAACCTGCTATATCTTTCACACCTTCGAGGTTATTAAACCAATCGGTCAGTGCTTTCAAGTTCGCGGGAATTCTCACATAAGAAAGAAATCTTTCAGACTGGTTTCTTAAAAGTTCAACAAGATCGCCGATATTATGAAGTTTCTCATCACCGAGATCGTCACGGAGTATAAAAAATGTTCCATAGTAGAGTGGAACAACTTTTCTTCCGGCAATCAAATCATCAATTTCAGTAGCGGAGAAACGGTTGAGCTCTTCGTGAAGTGTCAATCCTTCGATAATTGTATTAACTTCGTACAGTTCAGTTTTATAATCTATAAGTGGTTTGAGCTCTTCACCATTTCGGAGAATCTCCGCGTAGATATCCTCGTTGAATGTTTCAGGATAAAAAAGGCGGAGAAGTATCATGCCGAGAGAATAGTAGTCACTCGTCTCAGAGTAAAGTCCATCTGCAATCTCCGGTGAATAGAAGTACTTGCCGAGGTTGGTTTTACCGAAGGGTGATTTCTCAACCACTGGATGTTTGCTCTTCATTAAAGCATGGCCATAACCAATGAGAACGATTTTGGGATTCTGCCCGGGTGCCACAAAAAAGTTACAGATGTGGAGAAAGGGGAGAAAAATATCGTTTTCGTGAAGTGTCTCCAGAAGATTCTTGATCTGAGGGAGAAAACTTTTCTTCACTGCCGCGGGTGAGATGTCAACATTTATGAGAGGAATGAGATCAGTGTTCATCTCGTATATCTCATAACAGAATTTGTAGCTGTACTTTTTAATACCAGTCGCGAACTCAAGAGGAGTCGCGAGCGAATAATGCTTCAGCCCGGAAAGCACCCCGTGAACCACTGGTTTAGGTTCGAAGGATTGGTTTTTGAATTTGAAGAGGAATTTAATTAAAAACTTCTCTTGGCCGGGGTTTGTGGCTTTATAATAAAAGCCATCGGGGATAATCGAAAGATCATAACAAGACTCGGTTATCTTGTAGTTAACTCCTGAAAGTACAACCACATCGCCGGGTTCAAGATAGGGGAGTTCAGTGATAACATATTGTTCATCCAGATATCTGGCTATCAGATCATGTGACATCTACAGGCTCTTCAGGTTAAGTATGTGAGTAAAGGCTGGGAATAATAACGAAGATAAGTAAAACAACAGTTCTCTTGCCGGAAAATGTGGATAACTTTTATCAACTAAAAATTCGAGGCCTGATACTCTTGATTAAAGTAAGCGCAATTTAACAAAAAAAAATGAAAACTGACCCTTTTTACTGATTTCCGGTCATTTTGGAGTGATAAAGTGTAAAAATATTCGACAAAAAGAAGAAAACGATTTGATTATATCACCCGGTTATGCTAATAAACTTATCCACAAAAATGTGGATAAGTTGTTGACAAACCGGGATAAAAAGTTAAAAACCGTGTAATCCTGCTAAAAATGAAGAAGAGCCCCGGCGAAACTCACAGGGGCTCTTAAGAATTACAGCTGAACTTTCAGAGTGATCTTTTCTTCACCCCGGGTAACCACCACATCAACGAGGTCACCCTTTTTGAGTTCTCCGAGTCTTTCCATGTACTCGTAGAGATCTTTTACAGGTTTGCCGTTTATCTCAATAATGATATCTCCTTTCAGCATCCCTGCCTTGTCAGCAGGTCTTCCCGGAATCACGTTTTCAGCCCGTACACCTTTTATGTCACTTGCTGCCATATCGGGCATGATACCAAGTGATATTTTGTATGTTGGGGCATCCTTCGGTTTTTCCTTCGGGCCTGCAAGCTGGAAGACGGGAGGGGTATCACTGTTTGCAACATCATACGCGATGTCGTATGCCAGATCACCCACTTGTACCGCGCCATCAACGTTGATCTTCTCAAAGTCATCAAACGGAGTGTGGTAATCTTCGTGCACCCCTGTAAAGAAGAACAGCACCGGAATATCTTTCGAGTAGAACGAAGCATGATCAGATGGCCCGTAACCTTCGGGGGATTTCTTTATATCAAGCCCGCTTTTTTCTACCGGCTTGTCGAAGTATTTGTTAAAATCAACCGCGGTTCCCGTACCACCGAGACTTAAAACTTTTGTCTTGGCGTCAAGCCGGCCTACCATATCGAGGTTGAGCATGAGTTTGATCTTTTTAAGGTCGACAGGTGGATTTTCAACGAAATATCTTGAACCAAGAAGCCCCATTTCTTCCGCCCCGAATGCTACAAAGATCACACTTCTTTTAAGCTTCTCTTTGTTCGACGCGAGTTTCTCAAATATTTCTATCACTGTTGAGGTACCTGAAGCGTTATCATCTGCTCCGTTATGTATGGCAATCGTATCAGGGCGTCTTGAGCCTGTACCAGGACCACCCCAACCCAGATGATCGTAGTGTGCTCCAACGACGATGTATTCGTCCTTTAGCAAAGGATCATTTCCTTCGATCATCGCGACAACGTTCAGGGTCTTCTTTTTGGTCCGGGAGACATCAGTTAATGCTGTCACACTTGTCCTGGTATCAAGCGTTGTCACTGCTTTAATATCTTTAAGCAATAATTGCTCAAGTTCTTCAATGGTCTTGCCGGCCGGTTTGAGAATCATGTTGGCAACACTTCTTGTTACACTGATCGATGGAAGCCCCGCGTCAGGTTCACCGGAACCCTGTGAAGGATTGATAAGATTATCGTTTTTATCAAATTCCACACCATTAACAAATATAACGCCGGCGGCGCCGTTGTCTTTGGCGGTGATGATCTTCTTTCTGAGAGAGGAGTGCTTCTCATAGAGATCGGCAGGAGTGGCATCCTTCGGTGATCCACGCAGGATAAGAACCCATTTACCTTTCACTTCCGACGGGAAATTGTTGATCGTAAGTTCCTTCTCGTTTATTGTGTAACCATAGCCGGCAAACACAACACCGCTGGAAACCTGACCGCTTGAAGAGATCGAGAGGGGAGTGAAATCCTTGTCGAACAGAAGGGATTTTCCGTCAACAGCCAAGGTGCTTTTGTCGCTGATCACAGTTCCACCGGAGACTTCAAAATATTGAAAACCGTTATCAAAGAGGAATTTTGCTCCTTTCCCTTCGAGGGATTTCCTTATGTATTCAGCGGCAATAAGGTCTTTACCAGTGCCGGGGGCCCGTCCCTCGAGTTCATCAGATGCAAGATATTTGATATGCGCCGCCACTTCTTCCTTGGTAATAAGAGGCGAATCTGGCGTCTGAGCCTGTGTAAAAAGTGTAAAAACAATTGAAAATAACAGGATACGGTACATTAAGCGTCCTCCGGTGGTGAAATATTCTTGTCCCTGATCTCTTCGATCAAAGACGGAAATGAGTTTAGATTCTTATTTATAAGTTCAATATCAAAACTGTTGGCTGCAAAATTAAGTTCATCAGCGAAAACCAGCAAAACCGTGACACCTGAAAATTCATGAAGTGATCTCACCTCGGCAGCGAAAGCGATAACATCGCTCATCAACCTGCTCTTTACGGCAGTCGTGTAAAGTGGATAGACCGTCAAAGCGATACGGGCATTAAGGTCATCCACGCTGACACCATCTTTAAGCCGGAGACCATCTTCGCGCCGGGGTTTCTCGATTTCCGCATACATACTTACGGTTGGTTCATCACCGAGGAGGGAATTGGTGAGATTTATTATCTTATAAATATCTACCGGTTTAATGATGTAGCCTTCAAAAAAGGGGAGGAATTTAGAGTCGATCTCCTCCTTTAGAGCGGAAGCAGTTATCGCTACAACGTGAGTGTTTTCAAGTTCTTTATTTTCACGGATCATTTTCGCGGCGTGGTTACCATCTAGCACCGGCATCCGGAGGTCCATAAAAACGATATCGGGTTTATTTATTTTTGCCAGCCGGTAGGCTTCCTCACCGTTTGAAGCAAAAATTATCCTGCTTTCTGTAGGTTTAAAAAGTTCAGCGAGCATTTCACGGTTGGTTTTAACATCATCTGCAATCAGGATCTTTTTGCCGGAGAAGGTGAAAAATGGTTTGTTCACAATCGCCATTTCAGGGAGTTTCTCACGCACGGAAGAAGCAGAGACGTCGTGAATTATGACGCTGAATTTTGACCCTTTTCCTGGTTCACTTTCAACAGAAATGGTGCCGCCCATCATCTCGACCAAACGTTTGGTGATTGAAAGCCCGAGTCCGGTTCCGCCGTAATTTCTGTCAGTACCGTGGGTGTGTTGTTTGAATGAGTCAAAAATTTCGTTTTGGAATTCATGTGGAATTCCGATACCGGTATCCTCAACTGACAGCAAGAGGTCGATCTTGCTTCTGTCGGAAAGTTTGAACCGGTTCTCAACTTTCAGGGTGATTGTACCATTGTCAGTGAACTTTACTGCATTTCCGATCAGGTTAAAAAGTATCTGTCGTGTCCTTACCTCGTCAAGGATCAGTACAGGTGGCACTTCATCAGAAATAACCAACTCGAAACTGATCAGTTTCTCCTGAATCTTCGAAGTGAAAATGTTTTTGATCTCTTCGATAAAAGCCCTGAGATCAAGCGGGGCGGGGTGGAGGTCGAGTTTTCCGGCTTCAATTTTGGATAGATCGAGGATATCATTAATAAGTGTGAGGAGGTTTTTGCCGCCGGCTTTTATCGATTCCACGTAATGGTTCAGTTTTGGATCGTCAACATTCAGCGCGAGGAGGTTTGTAAACCCCAGAATTGCGTTTAAAGGGGTTCTTATCTCATGGCTCATGTTGGCAAGAAATTCAGATTTAAGACGGGAGGCTTCCAGTGCCCTTTCTTCAGAAGCAATAAGTTTCTTCTCTGTATTTATCCTTTCATCGATTTCACATTGAAGTTTCCTTACCGCTTCGGAGAGTTCAGCGGTTCTTTCCTCGATCTTCTGTTCAAGCAGGGTGTTTATATCTTTAAGCCTCTGCTCATATTTTTTTCGCGCGGTAACATTAACTATAACATTCAACACAGCGAGTTCACGTTGATAGAAAATCTGGGACCCTCTTATCTCGCCGGTGATCTTGTCGCCGCATTTGGTGATCATTTCAATTTCATAGGGCTCGATCTCTTCGCCGGAGAGTCTTCTGCGTGTGTTCTCCTCAACCACGGAATGGAACTCACTTGAAACGAACTCAAAAATATTTCTTCCGATAACTTCATCGGTTTGGTATCCGAGAACGTCGTGAATAGCTTCATTTACCAGAAAAATCTTCTGATTCCTGTGCAAGATGACGAAATCGGGGAGCTTTGCCACGAGTTCTTTGTAGAGCTCTTCAGATTCTTTTATTAAAGCGTTTGAAGTGGCAAGTTCGTTTACAGCGAATTCGAGTGATTCAACCATTTCATTGAAAGATTCACTCAGTTTCCCGGTTTCATCCCCACTTTTTATATCAGATCTCACCTTCAGGTCGCCTGAGGATACTTTGCCAAACGATTCAACTAATTTGGTGATTGGTTCAGATATAATTTTGCCTATGAAAAGCGAGCCCAAAAAGCCGAATAACACAAAAAAAGCTGAAACGATCAACCCGTATATCTGAACATTCGCAAGCTGAGCGTTGGCATACTTTAGTGAGTAAGCAATGAAGAGATCACCGCTATTTTTCTTCCCCTTTTCGATCGCCACGCGAAGAAAATAAACTGAATCTGAAAAAACCCTGTCATTATCGTTATGTATTTGTTTAAACCCGTACAGAAGAGCTGTTCGCGTGTTCACACCGGTGACCGGCTCGCCCGAACTATCAGTTAAAACAAGATAGATCACATCCCTGTTCTGGGAGGCGAGTTTAAGAACGGAAGTTACCTGGTCTGTAAGCCCAAGATCCAGTGCGGCTTTTACTCCGTGTGCTGTCATTCGCGCGAAAGAATTCACACCTTTGAATACTTCCTCATAAGTCCTTTTCTGGGAAGTCGATACCATAGTGACGAAAAGAATCGAGGTAAGCACTATAAAAAGCATCGTGATCATCAGCGAAAGTTTCATCCTGATGCTCAGTCGTGATGAGTAGATAATCTTTGACGGGCGTTTTGAAATCAAAAACTTTTCAATCAGTTTCACTTACTGCCACCGATGAATTGCTCAAGCAGGATAAAATGTGAGGTGAACACTATCCTGTATTCGCCCGATTTTAACCGGTTTATCACCTTGGAGTAGACAGTCTCGATACCGTCTCCATTTTCCCGTGGCAACAGATTCATTTTTAGATTCGAAAAGGCCTTCAGATCTCCATCAAAATCAAGGATCGCCCCTTCAACAGAAACCGACTTTAATGTACCCCGGTGGATGGTACGGTCGGATTCTGATTCCTCCATCACTTCGAATGAAGATTCCACGCCGTCGATCGTTTTCGTTGAAAGAGGGGGTTGTTGTTCAAGGATCACGTTATAACTACCTGATATTTGTATTATATCAAAAAGGTGAACAGGCTGTCTAACCCCTTTTGGATTAACCTTGTAAACATCCCTTACTGTAATTTCTCCTTTTACAAGGTTAACTGTCTGTTCTGAGACAAGAGTCTGGAACCCGACTGTAAAGCTTTCGATTCTGGCCGTTAGATTCACATTTCTACCAACAACGCCATATTTCAATCTTTTCGAAGAACCGATATTGCCAACAATGACTTCGCCGGAGTTTATACCCACACCCATCTGCACTTCCGGAAGATCAAGCTCCCTCAGTTCCCGGTTCAGGTGGATCACTTCGTTCTGCATCGCGAGAGCGCAGGCTATCGCCCTGTCGGCGTGATCCGGCTTTTCAAGCGGGGCGCCGAAAATAACTAAAAGCGCGTCTCCGAGCACTTCATCGATTGTGCCTTCAAATGAGAGAATTATCCCCGTCATTCTGCCAATGAAAAGATTGAGAAGCTGAAGAGTTCTGGTGGGGGAGAGGGTTTCACCAGAGGAGGAAAAGCCGCGAAGATCTGCCATGAGTATCGAAACTGTTCTTACCTCACCGCCTGGTTTTATTTTTGCCGGATCCTCAAGTATGTTTTCAACTATTTCATCAGAAAGATAGGTGCCAAAAACAGAAGTGATAAACCGGTTCTTCTTTTCAAGTTCAGCGATCTTTTCCTCGAGTTCGGTCTGTAAAGCTCTTATTTTTAATTGGCTTTTTACACGCGCGAGCACCTCCTCGCTTTCAAACGGCTTGGTTATAAAGTCGACCGCGCCTGCTTGAAATCCGGATATTTTATCCTGTAACTCATTCAATGCAGTCATAAAGATCACAGGGATCTGTGACGTCTCGGGGTTTTCCTTCAATTTCTTACAAGTTTCAAATCCATCCATCCCGGGCATCATTACGTCGAGCAGGATAAGAT
>JAEYUD010000034.1 GCA_023433685.1 Bacteroidota bacterium | reverse complement strand
GCTAATGGCTGAATACATGAGCAATTACATCTCCCGTGAAGCGGAGGCCACACTTTTAAGATATCTGAAGATATTTCCGGTAGTGGGGATCACAGGCCCCAGACAGTCGGGAAAATCGACACTTCTTCGAACTTTACTTAAAGACCGGTATCAATATGTCTCTTTCGACAGCCCGACTGTAATTGCCGAGTTCAGAGATGACCCGGAAAGATTCATGAGGATCTATAATGACCGGGTGATCTTTGACGAGGCACAGAAGGCTCCGGAAATTTTTAATTATGTAAAGCTGGCTGTGGATGATGACCGGGATAACTACGGCAAGTTTGTCCTTTCAGGTTCATCTCAGTTTACAATGATGAAACAGATATCTGAATCCCTCGCCGGCAGGATAGGGCTTCTTTCACTTCTCCCGCTTCAACTCAGTGAAATAATTGATGGATTGCATGAAAGATCAATTTTCAACGGTGGTTACCCTGAGTTGGTTAAGAGAGACTTTGAATTCAGCAATGAGTGGTATCAGGGTTATATCGATACATATCTCGAGAAAGATCTACGATCCATAAGCGATATAGGCAATATCCGCGATTTTTTTCGGCTGATCAAGTTACTTGCCGCGAGATGTTCACAGCAGTTAAATTATTCAGAACTCGCGAGTGAGGTTGGTGTCGCGGTAAATACGGTAAAACACTGGCTTTCGGTGCTCGAAGCATCATACATAATTTTTATGCTGCCGCCATTTTACGAAAATTTGGGTAAAAGGATTGTTAAATCGTCCAAACTCTATTTCTACGATACCGGACTCGTTTCGTTTCTTACGGGTATAGACAATCAGAGGCAGTTCGAAAGTAGTGTCATTTATGGACCCATTTTCGAAAACTATATTATTTCAGAGATAAAGAAGATCATAGAACACCGAAAGTTGTTTTATGACCTCTATTACTACAGAACATCAAACGGTGTGCAGGTGGATCTTATCATCGACCGGAAATCGAGTAAAGACCTCATCGAAATTAAAACCTCGGAAACCTTCAACAGGAAGTTCATCACATCCCTTGATGTGGTAAAATCTCCATCAGATAGTGGATTTCTTTTGTACAAAGGCGTTTCCAGGCCTTCAACCGATGGTATCAATATATTGAATTACAAAGATCTACTTTTGGCGAGACTAACCACTGACCTCTAACCGCTAACCACTATTTTAGTATCTTTGTAATTCAATTTTTCAAAAAATATTAAGAGAAAATGCGACAGAGCAGATCATTCATCCCGACACTTAAAGAAGTTCCTAACGACGCGGTTGTACCGAGCCATGTATTAATGCTGAGAGGCGGCTATGTAAGAGCCCTCGCCGCGGGTATCTATTCATTCCTTCCACTCGGTTACAGGGTGGTTAAAAAGGTTTGTGAAATTATCCGCCAGGAGATGGACGCAATCGGCGGACAGGAGTTCCACCTGCCGGCGCTTAACCCGCGAGAAATTTGGGAAGAAACTGGCCGCGTGCAGGCTTTCGGCGATACCATGTACCACCTGAAGAACCGCGACTATGTTCTCGCTCCCACGCATGAAGAAATTATCACTTTTCACGCCCGCAAGGTTGTGAAATCGTATAAAGACATGCCACAGACATGGTATCAGATACAGACCAAGTTCAGAAATGAAGCCAGACCGAGAAGCGGTGTCATCCGTGGCCGTCAGTTCCTGATGAAAGATTCATATTCACTCGACGTGGATGAAGCGGCACTCGACAAATCATACGAGCTTCATGACAAGGCATATAAAAACATTTTCAGCCGCGTTGGCTTAAAATTCTTTGTTGTTGGCGCATCGAGCGGCGCGATGGGCGGAAGCGGAAGTGAAGAGTTTATGGTCGGTTCAGATGCCGGTGAAGATGTGGTGGCGCATTGTGAAGCGTGCGGATATGCCGCTAACGTAGAAGTGGCCACTTCAGTGATCGAACCGGTAAAAAGAGAAGCAGAATCAAAGGAAGTTTACGAGATAAGCACTCCGAATGTAAAATCGATCGATGAACTCTGCGCTTTCCTCAATATCAATGAACGTCAGACAGCCAAATCACGTGTTTATATGGTTGAAGAGAAACCCGTCCTCGTACTGATGTCGGGCAACGACGAAGTTAACGAAACCAAACTTCAGAAAGCCCTTGGAGCGGATGTAAGACCTGCACATCCTGATGAACTGAAACTCATTACAGGAGCGGATGCCGGTTCGATAGGCCCGATCGGCTTTAAAGGAAAAATTGTCGCCGATAACAGAATAAAAGACTGCAACAACCTCTTCTCGGGCGCGAACAGGAACGACTACCACATCGGTGGTCTCGACTTCACCCGCGATGTACCGGGGATTGAGTATGCAGATCTCCGTTCCGCAACTTCCGGCGAAGGTTGCCCAAAATGTGGCGAACCACTTGGTGTTTTTACCGCCATAGAGCTCGGGCACATCTTTAAGCTCGGCACAAAATATTCAGCCTCGATGGGCGCGAACTACCTGACCGAATCAGGTGATGAAAAACCTATTGTTATGGGAAGCTACGGCATCGGTGTAGAGCGAGTTGTTGCCTGCTCGATCGAACAAAATCACGATGAAAACGGTATAATCTGGCATAAAGCCATCGCGCCGTTCCAGGTTCACCTTCTTGGGCTTAACATGAAGAAAGAGCCCGTGATCGAAGCTTCTGAAAAGGTTTACAACGAACTCCAGGCCGCCGGTATCGAAGTGCTGTTCGATGACAGACCCGATGCACAGGCGGGCTTCAAGTTTAAGGATGCCGACCTTCTTGGCATGCCTTTGCAGGTTATAGTTGGTGAGAAAAAACTCGCCGAAAACAAGGTTGAGGTCAAGGTTAGAAAAACGGGCGAACGCCTCGAAGCGTCGCTTGAAGGTCTTGCTTCAACAATTAAAGACCTGCTCGAAAAGATTTGATTCCCACGGGAAGCAGAAAAGTATCAAAGGATCGAAGGGAGGGCCTCCGCGGCTCTCCCTGATCAGCATTTCCCTCCTTTTTTTCTTTACTCCTTCCTGTATTTTACCCCAATAATGAGGTGTTAATTTATGAGAAGAGTAAAATATTCACTCCTGCTGCTGTTACTTGCCGTTACAGTGGCTTTTCCTCAGCAACTGAGATTCGCGTGGTTGACCGACTCGCACACCGGTTACGATAAATCCGATTCTGTACTCCTCAAGCAGATCGGACAGATCAACAGCGATAAAAACATCGCCTTCGTGATCCACACCGGCGATGTCTCTGAAATTGGAACCTGGGATCAGTTCGAGAAGGCTGAAAAGCTGCTTTCCGGGTTGAAAAAGAAATTCTTCATCGTTCCCGGCAACCACGATACCAAATGGACCAACATGGGGGGTATGGAGTTCGACCAGATTTTCGGTGACTCTAAATTCAGATTTGACACCCTTAATTATGTTTTTATTGGGCTGAATTCAGGCATTATCCTCCGTGGCGGTGGCGGCCACATCGTCCCCGAACAGCTAAAGTGGCTCGAGCAGCAGCTGAATTCGATAAAAGACAACCGCGAGATCTACTTCTTCCTCCACCACCCGATGAACGACATCGACAACTGGTACAAAGTAACCAACCTCTTAAGAAAAAAGAACTTAAAGGGAATTTTCGTTGGACACGGTCACGTGAACAAAAAAAGCGAAATCGACATGCTCCCTCAGTATATGGGGGTGGGCTCAACATCCAAAACCGCGCTTTACGGCTTTAATGTTGTCGACCTCTCGAAAGAAGGGTTAAAAATAACCACTATTGGCTCCATCCGCGGCGATTCAACTTTCACCGATACCGTTTTTACATGGATCGACGAATTAAAAGTGCCGGGTGTAAATCCCGTTCCAACCGATTCGCTTGATTTTATCGATTACAAAGAAGTGAAGGTTGTTAAAAAGTTTGATACCGGCAAGTCTTTAGTTACATCACCCGTACCCTTCAAAGATGGCTTTATAGCAGTCTCTTTAAGTGGTGAACTCCTTAATTACGACAAGAATTTTGAGCTGCAATGGTGGGTCGATCTCGGCTCCCACTGTGTTTCCCGCCCTGTGGTGGTTGGCAACCATGTGTTTGCCGGCAGTGTCGGGGGTGATATATATCAGATAGATCTGACAACAGGCGAAGTGCTGCAAACTCTTGGTATTAACGAGTCAATCACCTCACAATTGGTTACATTTCCGGTTTATTTCCGGGACAAACAGACAACAGCCGTACTCATCGGAACATCAAATGGCACTCTTTACGCCTATGAAACCTCTGACCTTACACCAATTTGGAAGAACAGTGACGCGAAAGGGAGAATAGAATCACTCCCGGTGGTGCTCAGCGACCGTGTAATATTCTCGGCTTGGGATGGTTTAACATACTGCATCGACCTCAGGACAGGCAAACTCAACTGGAAATGGTCAGAGAATGTTAACTTTTACTTCTCTACCGCGAGCTGCATACCGGTTACGAATGGCGACTACATCTGGTTCGTATCTCCCGATAAAAGTGTTTCATGCGTGGATGTCCTCCTCGGAAAAACCCAATGGAGTAATAAAGACTTTAACGCGTGGGAGTCACTCGGTTTGAGTAGTGATGGCAAAACCCTTTGGGTAAAATCTGTTGAGAACGAGTTCCATGCCGTGAACGCGATGACGGGCAAAAAGATCAAGTCGATCAAAACAAAGTGGGGGGTGGATACCAACCCGGTGCAGATCAGGGATATAGGCGGAAACGCGGTTCTTGGGCTAAAAAACGGCAAATTCATCACTTACAAGAAGGACAAATTAGTCGATCTTTTCTATCTTGGTCAGGCACGTGGTCTTACGGTTGAGAAGATGGGAGACCTTTACCTCGCCTCCAACATGGACGGCAGGATACTTCTTTTTTCGCTGAAGTGAGAGCCGGGTGAATTTACGTTATAAACTTTTTATATTTGATATCGACGGCACACTGACCTCAACCAACAGGTTGATATTTGACTCGTTCAATCACATATACGATAAGTATTTTGGCAAAACCCTCTCTCCAAAAGAGGTGATAGCCCTTTTTGGACCAACCGAGGAGGAGATTATTCATGAACTTTTCGGCGCGGATGCTGAAGAAGCAATAGTTGAATATTTCAACTATTACGAGAAGAACCACGGTATCGCCGCTCTTCACGAAGGTATCGCGCCACTCCTCGAATTTCTTGAGATAAACGGGGCTCATATCGCCGCGTTTACAGGGAAAGGTCGCCGTTCAGCAGAGATCACGCTTAAAGAACTCGGTATTTACGGGAGAATCGGCATTCTCATTTCGGGTGATGACGTGACAAAAAAGAAACCTTCCGGTGAGGGAATCTTTAAAATACTCCGCCACTTCAATGTTCCTCCCGGTGAAGCGATAATGATCGGAGACTCAACCGCTGATATTAAAGCCGCCCGCGAAGCCGGTGTCGCGGTGGCCTCGGTGCTTTGGGATTGCTACTCAATAGATGCCGTGAAGGGGATGAACCGTGAAATGCTCTTTAGCACCGTGGATGAACTTCGTGAACATTTCGACCAGGCGACGGGAAAAAGAGACGATCAGGGGCTTGTTTCTTAAGTTACAATCTTTATCTTTAGCCTTTTAATCAAAAAAAATGATATTGCAACATGTCTATACATGAAATTCCTGATCCAAGGCCCCAGATCGACGCTTTGCTCACGCAAACCCGCCAGAATCTCGTAAGGTTAACTCAGGCGGCCGACTCGAAAGCTCACATTTTAATTGTGATCTCCGTATTTACGCTGAACATAGCCCTCACCCAGATAGGGCACGAAATTTTAAGATATGCCGCAGTGATACTTCTTGTTCAATCGTTCATCACGGTGATATTTGCCTCACTAAGCATAATGCCAAAATTGATCGAGGGGGAGCAGAAGAGGGAAAATGTGCATGAAGACAGCACACTTGAGTCGATCTTCGCCGGATATTTCTTCAAGTACGATTTTGATACCTTCGCCAAACTGATGGCGAACACATTAAGCGACCCCAAAAGAACATATCTTATCCAGTTCAGGGAAATATATGATTCGGGCTATATCCTAATCGAGAAGAAGATGAAGTATATCCGCTACGCGTTTCTTACACTCCTCATCGGGATCGGAGCGGCGATCATAGCCCTCGGGCTTACAATTCTTTTTCAGTCAGTCAGATTTTAACATCACATTTAAATATATCCCGCGGTAAAAATGTTCAAACCCTCTCTTTCTGAAGTAGAGAACTACGCGAAAGATTCATCACTCAGTGCTACCATAAGGGAGCTCGGCAACCTCCTCGGTGAAGTAATAATCGAACAGGAGGGGGAAGGGATATTCCGCTATGTGGAAGATCTAAGAGCTCTCGCGAAACAGCTAAGAAACTCATTCAGTGCAGAAACCCTGGAGAGCATTAAGGATATAGTTGCTTCCCTCTCACTCGTTGACGCGATTAAAGTGGTGAAGGCTTTCTCGGTCTATTTCATTCTTGTAAATTCGGCTGATGAGATTTACTCTCTCAGAAAAAAGAGGGAAAAACAACATAACCGTGCTGAAACAGTTCCCGGAACCCTCCTCAACACCTTCGCGGAGCTCAAGGAAAAAGGATTCGGGGAGGAAGAACTTGCCGGACTGATCCGGAAGATAGAAGTTACACCCGTTTTTACCGCGCACCCAACGGAGGCTTCACGGCAGACAGTGATGCGGAAGATTCTTAGAATATGCGAACTTTTAACCGCCAGAGAGGAGAAAAAGGGGCGCCACTTCGATATTCTCCGCCGTCTTAAAGCAGAGATCACCCTGCTGTGGCAGACCAACGATGTACGCACGCACAAAGTTTCAGTGAGCGATGAGGTGCAACGGGGTCTCTTTTTCCTCAAAGATGTAATTTACGACCGGGTTGATGAATTTTATCATCTTTTCAATTACTCCCTTCGTGCCAACGGGTACACTTTTTCACCCGGTGAACCGGTTGTGAGGTTTGGCTCCTGGATCGGCGGTGACCGTGACGGGCACCCCTTCGTTACGGCTGATATCACCCGCGACACACTTGAGCGCCACCGCGAAGCCATTATCCGCCTTTACAGGGAAGAACTCGACCGGCTTTATACAAATCTCAGCAATTCAGTGAACAATGTTCCAGTTTCAAAAGCACTGAATGCCTCGATCAATCACGACCTTAAGGAGCTTAAAGCCGAAGATCTGCCCCACTACCGCGACGCTACCGAGCTTTACCGCAAAAAACTTCTTCTCATTTATGAGAAACTCGGCAGAACCCTGAGCAGAACGGCGGGCGGATACCCCGGTGTGGATGATTTCATCACCGATCTTGAACTTGTTTCAGAAAGCCTGATGAAGAACAAAGGGGAATTGGTGGCCGAAACCCTGGTTGAACCGTTCATCTACAAGGTTAAAACCTTCGGCTTCCACTTCGCGAAGCTTGATATACGGCAGAATGCCTCACGTATCCGCGACGCGGTTGAAGAGATACTCTTCCTCACGGCCTCTTCCACAGGGTTTAGAGAGCTCACTGAGGAACAAAAGATCAGGCTTTTGAGGGATGAGGTACTTTCCCCCCGGCCGTTGGTAAACAAGTTTTCAAAACTATCGGAAAATGCCGCCACGGTGCTCGAAGAGATCGGTCTGATCAAATGGGCGGCAGAAAACATATCGGTGCACGCGGGGCGCGACTACATAATCTCAAACTGCTCATTCGTTAGCGATGTGCTCTCTGTGCTTCTTCTCGCGAAGGAATCGGGTCTCGTAAGGGTGGAGGAAGAAAGGATAGTTGAATCGGAGATCGACGTTCTTCCGTTGTTTGAAACTGTTGCCGACCTCAGGAACGCCCCCTCGATCTTAAGAGAGCTTTTCGATTTAAGGGTCTACCGCAGACACCTGAGACTGAGGGGCAGGGTGCAAAAGGTTATGATAGGTTACTCCGACAGTAACAAAGACGGCGGAATTGTAACCTCAAACTTCGAGCTTTTCAGGGTGCAATCGGCTATCGCCGGGCTTTGCGGCGAGTACAAGATTGAACCTGTGATCTTTCACGGACGTGGTGGCAGTATTTCACGGGGCGGCGGACCCGTTTACGACTCGATCATCGCGAAACCTTCCGCTTCACTTACCGGAAGGATCAAGATAACCGAACAGGGTGAGATGATCTCCGCGAAATACCTGATCCCTGCAACAGCCCTAGGAACACTTGAACTTACCACCTCGGCTGTAATAATTAAAACTGCTGAAAAAACTGACCCCGGGGGCGAGTCACTTAACCCTGATTCTGAGGATATCCTCGGCAAACTCTCAGGCTTTGCGTACGAAAAATACCGGGCACTGATTGAACACCCCGGGTTTATTGACTATTTCAGGCTTGCCACTCCGATTGATATAATTGAGCAACTCGAGATCGGTTCAAGACCGGGTTCAAGAAAAGTGACCAAGGATCCGGCAGCACTACGCGCGATCCCTTGGGTTTTCGCCTGGACTCAGAACAGAAACACGATCTCGGGATGGTTCGGATATGGAACCGCTGTTGAGGCAACAATTCTAAATGAACATGCCACCGAAGCAGACCTCGTAAGGCTTTACAATACGATGCCGTTTTTTAAGGTGCTTACCGACAATATTGAAATGGTGCTTTTCAAAACGGATATGATAATCGGGCGGGAATATTCCAGGCTGGCAAACACCCCCGGGGCGCAGGATATATACAGACTTATCAAAGATGAGTACGACCGCTCGGTCAGCGCGGTGCTCCTGCTAACCGGTGAAAAATATCTCCTCGGCAACAATAAAGACCTCCAAAGAAGGCTGCAACTCAGAAACCCGTACATCGATCCTGTGAGTTTTATTCAGCTCCGGTTCATTGAAGAATGGCGGAAGTGCGGGGATCAGGGTAATGAGGCACTGTTAACCCTGCTTCGTTCGACGGTAAATGGAATCGCGGCAGGGATCAGGAATACCGGTTAATCTCAATCTTCCGGCTTCGGATCAAGATTCAGCTCATACTCCGGAATGAACTGCTGATATTCAACCCCGGCAAGCTCGAGCAGTTTTCGGGAAGCCACCCAGATCGGGTCATCGTGGTACTTGTCGGAAGCATAGATAACCTTCTTTATACCATTCTGGATTATGGTTTTAGTACATTCGTTGCAGGGGAAAAGGGTGCAGTAAAGCACGCAATCTTTAACAGGCTTGTTCGCGTTGTAAATCGCGTTCTCTTCAGCGTGAACCACATAAGCATATTTCGATTCTGTAAACCCGCCTGACCGTGACCAGGGGAGTTTACCCTCGTCGATCCCTCTTGGGAAACCGTTATAACCCAAACCCACTATCACTTTATTCTGATCAACAATCACGGCTCCTGCCTGGGTGCTCGGATCCTTCGATCTCATCGCCATCAGATATGCCATCTGCATGAAACATTCATCCCATGATATCGGGTCTCTCGGTTTGGTCATCTGTAATCCTCGATTTTTCTCTCACAAATTTAATGTTTCGGGTGGTTATACTGACAATTTTTTACAGGAAGAATAGAAGAATAAAAGGGATAAAAGAGAGGGAGTTCAGGTCGTGCCTTCTTTTCCTTTTATTCTTAGGTGCTTCCTGTGAAGAAGCACAAAAAAAAGCTGCTCCCTTTTCAGAGAGCAGCTTCAAAATTTCAGCCTTTAGCTATTCAGCCATCAGCCTTATTTCATCACAACCATTTTGCGTGTGATAACCTGGTTGCCGAACTGGAGGCGATAGAAGTAAACACCCGAAGCGAGTTTGGTCGCGTCGAAGTTGATGTCATATCTGCCTGATTCCATGTTCTTGTTAACAAGGGTTGCAACTTCAACACCGCTGACATTGTAAACCTTCAGAGCTACCTGACCGTTAGTCGGGAGTTCAAAGGTGATCTTTGTTGTCGGGTTGAATGGGTTAGGATAGTTCTGGCTGAGGCTCAAAGTGTTAGGCAATGAGATCTCAACTTCAACTTCTTTGGTATAGGTAGTTGTACCGTCAAGGTCAACCTGTTTCAGTCTGTAAACAACCTTGTTCGAGTTCAGCTTTGAAGCTTCCCTGTCGGTGTAGGTGTAGTTAGAAACTTCGGTTGAGTTACCTTTACCCTGAACGAAACCGATGCTTGCCCAGTTTCCGTCTTTTGCTTTTCTCTCAACCGAGAAGCCTTTATTGTTGGTTTCGGTAGCGGTAGCCCAAGTGATGGAAACGTTATTGTTAACAACGGTAGCGTTGAAGTCCATAAGCTCTACAGGAACCGGTCCGCCGAGGGCGGCAACTGATCTCTGAAGAACGCTGATGGCATATTTAGGATTGTGAACGCCTCTCGAACCATCATAAGCGATAAGCTGATAGTTCCAGTAAGCTTTTCTTTCAGTAAGGTTGTTGTTCGCGTTGATCATCGTGTAGGAGATTGAATCAAGACCTACAGGTGGTAACCAGATGCGGAGGAGTCTTACGAGACCGTCGAACTCAACCTGGAACGGTTCAACCTGACCGTCGTTGTCATAATCTGCTGAAGCCATGATCTCTTCGAATGAGTTGATTGGGCCGTGGCAGCTTCTGCAAGCGGTGGTAGCATCGTATCCGTTATCAGCATTGTGCATTCTCCAAGTGTGGCTTCCAACTTTGTTCATGTTGGCAGCTGTTGTGTCTTTTGCCATGTGGCAGTCAACGCAAGCACCACCGAGTGATTTGTGAGCCATGCTGGTTGGGTAAGCAGCGCCGAATTCAGCAGCGTTCTTTCCAAGAAGATTGTCTGTCTGTGTTGAGTGGTGAGGGCCCCATGTTGAGTTAACAGTACCGGCAGGAACGTATGTAACGTTGTCTCTGCGGGCTTTGTGGCAGCTCATACAAAGTTTGCCTTCGCCGGTTACAGTTGAAGTATAGCTCCAGCCTGTTCCGAGTGTGTCACCAGCTACAGGGGCGAATCTCAAGCTTGCCATGTTGCCTGAACCGTGAGGATCGTGGCAGGTTGAGCAGCCGATATCGTCCTGATTGGCTTCAGTCCAACCGGTTGTGTTGGTTGTTCTGCCATAGGTGTAGTTGATGTAACCTTTTGAATCGTGGCAACGGATACAGTTTCCAAGCGAGTTGTTCTGTGAAGCAGCGGTCTGGGCGAATGAGTTTGTCCATACGGCACTTGCGTGTCCGGTAATTATGTACTGATCAAAGGTGTAATAGTGTGGCGGTGAATCATGGCATCTTCTGCAAGCGCCTGCATCGTAGTTGATGGCGATGTTGGCTTTGCTTGGGCCTGCGGCGTGCTGGCTGCCGGCGCCATGGCACATTTCGCAACCTACTGTAGCGAGGTTAACGAGCGCGCCTGCACCTTTTGACTTCAATGTGTCCCATCTGCCTGGGCCCGGTGAGTAGAATGTGTATCCTACTGTTGCAGCAACATCGTCAAAACCGTTATTGGCGGCTACGAGGTTGTGGTCTGTTCCGGTGGTGTGGCATTTGAAGCAGTATGAAGCAAAGTGTCCTGTTGCATCGTCGATCTCTTTCTTAAGAGCGAGACCGTGCTTTGAAACTTTCCACTTGTCAAAGATAGCCGCGAAAGCTGGTGTGCCTGAGTGGCAGGTCATACATTTAGGGAATGTACCTGCAACACCGTCAAATCCACCAACGCCAACATAGTTACCGGCTACAAATGTGAATGATGTGTCGTGTGTTCCGCCTGTTGTGGTGACCGAAAGGCCAACAACGTAATTACCAACAACGTCAGGCTTCAAACCAACCATGGTCGGCAGAAGATTTTGAATTGTGGCATTTGATCCGGCAGGTTTACTTGTCAATGTAAAGGTGAACGCGGTGATAGGTAATGTATTGGCAATATTTCTTGGTGAGAAATACCAGTAAGTACCCACTGCGGTAACTTTCGCTCCCGATGAAACGGAATTGGTGCTCAAACCTAATGTGGTAAGTCTATACTCTGACATTGGTTCGGGATAAATCTTGGCTCTGGGTACTTGTGCGTACACAGATGCTGTAAATGAAACAGCTACAAGAATGAAAAGTAGTTTTTTTAGCATTTATGCCTCTATAAATTAAAGTGCTGGCATTATGCTTCAATTTCTGTGCCAATGATGAATTATTCAACACAGTTGAGTTTTTAGCTCAAATTAGTGTATATTTTTTGAACAGGGCAGGCAGTTTTCTAATTATAAAGAAATGTTTTCTTAAAAATGGAAAAACATGTTTCACTTTTAAGAATTTTCCCGGGTTTAAACCTTTCTCTTCCAAAGGCTTTGTTGAGCCAATATCAACCGTTGGTTGAATTGGCGGGGGTGTTCGAACCTCACCCCTTGATCCCCGCTTGTCTTTCCGTTTTCTCGAGCCTCACCCGTTGATCCCCGCTCGTCTTTCCGTTTTTTCGAACCTCACCCCTTGATCCCCGCTCGTCTTTCCGTTTCTTCGAACCTCACCCCTTAATCCCCTCTCGCCTTCCAAGGCAAGAGGGGAAA
>JAEYUD010000227.1 GCA_023433685.1 Bacteroidota bacterium | reverse complement strand
TACATTTTTCAGTATTGTCATTATTTTACTCGCGGTACTTGTTATCGTTGTAGTGCTCACTCAGCAGTCGAAAGGCAGCGGCCTCACAGCCACTTTCGGCGGCGGTAACGTTGGAAGCATGTTTGGTACCCGCCGTACCGCAGACTTTCTCGCGAAAGCCACTTGGGTTCTCGCGGCCGCTGTAGCCATTCTAACCATTTTGGTTAATGGCTTTTTCCTCCCTACGGGCAGCAGCCAGGAAAGTATCATTCAAAAAGGCGGACAGACCCAGCAGGCTCCCGCGAATCCAGGTGGGAACAAACCCGCTAAATAATTGTTGATTGGTTTGAGTTAAAGCCGTGTCAGCCCGACACGGCTTTTCTCGTTTAAAGTGAGTTGATCACCAGATTGAATATCTGATCCTGAAGCCCGCGGTAAAAATCAGGCTCGTAAGCTGTATAGTTGAAGAATACTGCCCCCATCATATCCCTGCCAGTTCTTGTCTTGAAGTATCCGCTTAAGGTTATCACACCATAGAGTGTGCCCGTCTTCCCTTTCAGATTGTTGTCACCCTCACGCTCCTTCATGCGGGAGCGAAGTGTACCGTCAACCCCCGAAATACTTAGAGTGGATAAAAACTGGCTTCTGAATATCTGGTTGGCATAGATGTATTTGTAAATATTTATGATCACGCCTGTTGGTATCAGGTTTCTTCGCGATAACCCGCTTCCGTCAGCCATCTGCATCCCTTTTATGTAGGCACCACTCTCCTGAAGAAAACCCATGCACAACTTCAGACCGTTCTTGGTGTTCCCTCTCTCGCCGTTTACTGCAGCACTTATGAGCTTAACCGTGTACTCTGCAAGAAAATTATCGCTCCGTTTATTAACGATCTTCAGAAGATCAGAAAGTCTCACTGTAACGGCTGTTATCAGGTTTGTGCCTGCGGGCGTTCTGCCGGAGTGTGTACTCCCGGTTACCTGCACACCGGAGTTCGAGAGCATAGTTTTAAAAGTCTGTGAAATAAACACAGGAGCAGTTGTGAACCTGTTTCCTGCCAGGCCCGTGTTATGGTCGAGAACAAGCGCTGACAAGGGATATGTTTCATAGTCGAGCTCACCGTTGCCAACATATTGCGATCTGAAATAGAGGGTGTCAAAAAGTGTGTCATCACCGATTATATCACCATGCACTGAATTTATCCCGATCGCTTTCACCATCCTGACGAATTTCTCGAGGTCTTTCCCGTTCATAAGTGGATTCCCAAGTGCCTTCAGGTAAAGGTCACCCCGGAGAGTACCGGAAGCATCAACACTTCCGCTGTATCTTAACTCGGTCGAAAGTTCATAGTCACCACCCAGCAAATGAAGTGCTGCCGCGCTCGATACCACTTTCGTGTTTGAGGCAGGGATTAGAAGATTTCGGTGCCCGTATGTATAGACTGTGTCGGATGTCTCAGCGTCTATTATCAGAACAGACCAGGAAGTGCCGGCGGGTACATTGCCAAGTATTCCGTTGATACCGGCCCGCACACCCTGGTATTGTCCCTCAACACAGAGTAGAAGAACCGACCATAAAATAAAAAGTAAACCTTTTTTCATTAAACCCGGTGAAAAATGGATGGATGGAATTATTTACAAAGTCAATTATATTAACTTTAAAAATAGGAATTATCGATTTTATTGAAAACCCAAAATAAGAGGAATTGATGGATCATAAAAGAAGACCTCCAAAATCCTACAAAAATGAAGATTTTCTGAACTCTCCCGAGGCGAGAACTGTGAGAATACTTTCAGAGTACCTCGATCCCGCGGCAAAGTTCAAGCGGAACAATATCACAAACACCATCGCTTTCTTCGGCTCCGCGAGGATAAAACCGAAGGACCAGGTGATGGCTGAAATAGATGCATTCAAGAATGATGACAACGCGGGTGAGAATGAATTGATCCAGCTCCACCGGGAGCTTGAATCTTCAAAATATTATGAGGAAGCTGTTGAACTTTCACGTTTAACCGGTGAGTACCTCCTTTCCAAAACCACCGAAGATAAAGGCTATGCCATCGTAACGGGTGGGGGTCCAGGTATTATGGAAGCAGCCAACAAGGGAGCCACCCTCGCGGGTTGTAAATCAGTTGGACTTACGATAAGTCTTCCAAAAGAAGAGAGCATGAATGATTATGTGATCGATGAACTCGGTTTCGAGTTCCATTACTTCTTTATGCGTAAATTCTGGTTCGCTTATCTCGCGAAGGCGGTAATCATTTTCCCGGGTGGATTCGGAACCCTCGACGAAATGTTCGAGATACTGACCCTCCTTCAGACAAAGAAGATGACGAAGGATATGAAGATAATATTATACGGAAGTGATTTCTGGAACGATCTGATCAATTTTGATAAACTGATCGACCTCGGCACCATCTCACCCAATGATGTTAATATTTTTGAAGTGCACAACACACCGGAGGAGGCCTTCAACTCATTGAAGAGCTACCTTGAAACCCGGTTGCCCGTCTAATTGTTCGATTTGAAGCCTGTCTCAAAGACGGGCTTTTTTTTTGTGGGTACTGAATAAAAAAGGGATTGTGCCACAAGTATATAAAATACTTTAGGCACAAACCCAAAAAATACTCAGAATAAGCGGGGTATAACTAGTCTTTGTTATCAGTTCTGTGAGCTCTTCTCTCCGCTTTGATCCTTTCCATTCTCTTTTTGATGGAAGGTTTAACGAAGAAAGTTCTCTTTTTGAATTCTTTCAAAATTCCCGAACGCTCATACTTCTTTTTGAAGCGCTTTAATGCTTTATCGATTGATTCGTTCTCTTGTACAGTAATGCCTATCAAGCGAATGCCTTTCTTAATTGGTGGAAGCTAATAACTCTTTTATACCTTTACTCTGAAACTCAACAGTAAGACGGACTTTCACGGATGAAAGTCTGGTTTTTGCCTTTACCACGCCGAAATCTTGCCAGCCTTTGTGGTAAAGAACCATTCCTACTTCGTAATCTTTGTCGGGTGAATAATCAACAGCTTCACCCATGTCAATGTCTTTTACTGAAATCTTGTCATCCCTGATGATATCATCAAGTGAAATTACAGATTTGTTCTTGCACTTTTTGCAGAGTGCCCAATAGTGATCTTCACCAAATGCCTCACCGGCAGGAGTGGCAATCTCCATCTTGGTTACGGTCGCGCAGGTTCTGCAGTATGCTTCTATGTTCTTTGTTAGTCGTGCCATACAATTTAAAATTTAGATTTAAAATATACGGAAAAAATTCCCCTTTTTCAAGTGCAAAGGGGAATTACATTTTTTTAATATTGTTTTTTGTCTCTTTTACCCCTTTTCGGAGCATCAGATTGCCTCTCGCGGGAGTTGAATTCCTGAAAACGTCTTGGTTTTCCTGATCCATACCCGCCTTCGGAACTGTTTCCACGGCTACGGAATCCACTTCCGCTGCTGCTGCCGGTTCCACGGCTTCTGCCATAACCACTGCCGCCGCCATAACCACTGCCGCTTCCGGAGCCACTATAGCGCTTCTTGCGGTCTTCTCTGAACGACCCGTGACGCCTGTCAGCTGATGGTTTCGTGTCGGATACTTCGAGCGCCACTTTGCGGCCTCTGTATTCCTTGCCTTCAAACGCCGCAAGTATGATATCTTTGAACTCGGTGTCTGCTTCAAAGAAAGAGAAATTCCTCTGAAGTTCGATATCGCCGATCTGGATGTCTGAAAAACCTGTGTAATCGTTTATAAGACCCATCAAGCTTCCGGGCTTAAGATTGTCTGTCTTGCCAAGGTTGATGAAAAACCGTGTAAAATCAACATCGTCCCTCGAAGTCTTGCCGGTGCTCTTCCCTTCTTTGGGTACCGCGAGTTCAGGAGTGTTTTTGTAGTAGTCAAGGAAGCGGTTGAACTCAACTGAAACGAATTTCATTATAAGTTCTTCCCTGTCAAGCCACTCAAGTTTTCTGTAGATCTCCGGCAGGAATGATTCGATCTGGGTGTAGTCAACCTCAACTTTTTCCATTCTGTCAATGAGATGGAAAAGCTGTTTCTCGCAGATCTCTTTACCTGAAGGCATTTCAGCATAAGTGAATTTCTTGTTGATCTGCTTCTCGATCTTGTTTATGAGATGTTTCTCTTTGCTGTTCGAGATAACGATCGAAGTGCCTTTTCTGCCGGCACGACCGGTTCTGCCACTTCTATGTGTGTAAAGCTCGATCTCTTCAGGCAGGCTGTAGTTTATTATGTGTGTAAGGTTGTCTACGTCAAGACCTCTGGCTGCCACATCGGTCGCCACGAGTATCTGAAGGTGTTTTATTCTGAATTTACCCATTACCTGATCACGCTGAGCCTGACTAAGATCGCCGTGAAGTGCATCGGCATTGTATCCGTCTCTCATAAGAAGATCGGCAACTTCCTGGGTTTCCTTCCGGGTTCTGCAGAATACGATTCCATAAATTTCAGGATGAAGATCAACGATCCTCTTAAGGGCGAGGTATCTGTCTTTCGCGTAAACCATGTAGCAATGATGTTCAACGTTCTCGGCACCTGAATTTTTCTTCCCGATGGTTATTTCAACCGGGTTTTCCATATAATTTTTAACTATACCTGTGATCTCTGAAGGCATGGTGGCTGAGAAAAGAAGCATGTTCCTGTCTTCAGGAATTTCTGAAAGAATGGCTACGAGGTCATCCCTGAATCCCATGTTAAGCATTTCATCAGCTTCATCAAGAACCACGGTCTCAACTTCGGAGATGTTGATCTCACGCCTGTTGATAAGATCAAGAAGTCTGCCGGGTGTGGCAGATATTATCTGGGCACCACTTTTTACGATCTTTATCTGGCGTTCCATGCTCGCTCCGCCGAAAACTGCCGCCGTTTTAATTCCCTCTTTATATTTTGAATAGCTCGCGAGATCATCAGCGATCTGGAGGCAGAGCTCCCTGGTAGGGCTTAGAATTATTGCCTGAACTTTTTTCTTGTCGACGTCAAGATTCTGAATTACCGGTATGCCAAATGCCGCGGTCTTACCAGTGCCCGTCTGCGCGAGCGCTATTATATCCCTGCCACTGTTCTCCAGCAGAAGTGGTATCACCTGTTCCTGTACCGGGGTCGGTTCTTCAAATCCCATCTCGGTGATAGCTTTTATAATATTTTCGTCTATTCCAATTTCTTTGAACATGTTTTCCTTTTGGCACCGGACTGCGCCGCGTACCTGTCTGTTGTTTGTGTTATCTTTAATGTTTGCAGAATATTAATTCACGAAATACAGACCGGCAAGGTCATGCATAAACGTGATATATTTTCTGTATTTTAAGGATTTGATTTTTCAGGGGTGATCCGGTGATCAATAAAAGGTGAGATTTAAACACCAATTGCCGCTCTTACAGGCCAGTTTCCGGAAAGATCAATTTTCCATCTTTAAAGTTACGAATATTTTACACCATAAAAAAACCGTCACCCTTTCGGACGACGGTTTTAATAATATCAACAAAGCCAAAGGCGGAAACCTAACCTCTAACCACTAACCTCTAACCACTAATTAATTCTCTCTCTTCGGTGTTATTACAAGCACAGGGCAGTCAGAATGCCTGATAACCTTTTCGGCAACACTTCCGAGGAGTGTGTGAAGAAGGCCCGTTTTCCCCTGCGTGGCTATGACAATAAGATCTATGTCATTCTCCGAGGCATATTTTACTATTTCAGCATGACTGACACCGAACTTGATGGCTTTTTTGAAATCGGCTTCTCCGTATTTTTGCGACATCTCCGCTATACATTTGTCGAGTTCCTCTTCAGCTTGACTGGCCATTCCGGTCTCAATTTTTTCCTGTGTCAGATCAAATGTTCTGATAGCCAGGATCGGCTTAAAGTCTTCGATCACGTGGAGAATATGGACTGTCGCGTTGTATTTCCGGGCTCTTTCAACCGCGTATTCAGCAGCAGACATTGAGTATTTGCTGAAATCGGTGGGGAATAAAATATTTTTGATCTCTGCCAGATTTGCCATTCTATCCTCTGTTAAAGTCCGCAAAAAAGTGATTTAAGTTTTTCACACTTGTCGTTAGTTACGATGGCTCTGACGTTGTCACCCGTCTTGTTGATCAGTATACCCATGTCATCCTGATCCTGCATGTAACACGAACCCGACATTACCTGCGACATTATTTTGTTGTCAAGGTCAAGCTTTTTGTCGTTGGTCAGATATTTTTTGTCAACTTCGAAGATGTATATCAGCTTGCCCCTCGAGTCTTTCAAAACAACGTGCCCGAATTTCTTACCGTTATCGTTGGAGACAACCGCGCCGACGTATTCCCACCCCTGAGGACAGATCATGTGCATGTCGTAGTCGAGCCCGTTTGAGCTGAAAAACGACTTCAGGGTGTTGGTATCGTTCGAAGCGATCTGTGGAGCAAGTTTCGCGTCAAGAATGGCGCGGAAATTCTTCATCGCCATTTTATCAAAAGACAGGGATGACTGAACCACGGGAAGGTTCGAAATGTTGCCGCTGTCAGTGTATTTGAAGATAAAAAGGGTGATGAACACCACCGCGATTGCAGCAGCATAAGCGTATGGGCGAAGCGTGAAAATTCTGGTCTCGCTCTTGCTTCTTGAAGCAAGATGCCCCTTTCTTATATCAGTTATTATCCTGTTCTTCAGTGCAGAGGGACATCGCGAGTAGTTGCACTTCCTCGTTACCGTGGTTTTAACCATTGCCTGTATTTCGAACTCGATCATTAGATCGGGATCAGTTGCTTTAAGACCCTCAAGCTCAGCGCGTAAATGGGGGTCTTTTATTTCATTATCTACTAATGCAGCAATAAGTTCGGCGTATTCTTGTCTGTTCTTATCGTGTATCATAATCTCTAATTCTTAACATAACCTTTCGAGCCGGCATAATCGTAAAGCTTGGCATAGAGCATTTTCCTGGCTCTGTGCAGCCTTGATCTAACCGTTCCAACGGGACAATCTATAAAATCGGCGATCTCTTCATAAGTGTATCCTTCAATATCTGCAAGAATAACCACGGTTCTGAAATCTTCCGGGAGTGATGAAATAGCAGAAGCCACCTGATCATCGAGCAAATTGTCGAAAATTTCCTTTTCGAGGTGAGCATCTTCAGTGGAGGAGGGTTTCACATTTTCATAGAAGTTCTCAACCTCTTCGTAATCAAACTTTTCGGGTTCTTTTGTCTTTTTACGATAGGTATTTATGTAGGTGTTCTTCATTATTCTGAACAACCATGCCTTGCAGTTGGTTCCTTTCTCGAACTTGTCGAAAAAGCGGAACGCGCGCATGTAGGTATCCTGAACGAGATCACTCGCCTCGTCGGAATCACCTGTCATTCGCAGGGCAAAATTAAACAGTGCATCCATGTGGGGAACGGCTTCCCGTTCAAAGTCGGCGTACAGGTCGCCGTCGTAGTTCTTACTCATTCTCTCTTTTAAAAAGTATATAATCTCGTTCTTTAATATGAAGATTAAATCTGTAAAACACAAAAAATAAAGGTCATTTTTATTTGAACGGTAGTTCAGGGAGCACGAAAGGGAGTGTTTTTTACCTTAAGTGGAGCGCGTTCAAGGGAAAAGAGTGCTTTGACGACAGATGAATATAAAACCCATTTATAACGGCAAAAGCCACTTTACCCTCTTGAAGAAAGAGAATATTTGCCGGGTGCCCGGCAAAAACGTGATGCAGCGAACTTTTTGTCCCCCGTTCACTGACAATATTCAGGGGCAGGGCGGTGAATCTTCTGTGGCTTCCCTCCCCGGTCACTTTTATATTTGTGTAACCTTCAGATACATACCGGTAAAAGTTCTCCCTGTCGATCAACCGGATTAATTCATGTTCAGTGAGAAGCCTGTTCCCACCGGGATAAAGTTTGTCGCCGGGTGAGAGTGTACGGCCGGGTACCGCTTCGCAACCATTCAATGAGAACTCCTGATAACCCGCCCTCCCCCGGAGGTCTCCCACTGCCTTGATCAAACCCTCGAACCAGGTTTCCCTTCCGGGGTACGACATCTTTTCAACAAGATTGATCCCGATATTACGGCTGTCACCCCCAAGTTTACCGCCCGTAAGAAGTGTATCGTACAAAAGTTTACGGTTTCCGGGCAAGGTGTCATACTTTTCGGCACTTTGTTTCCTGTACGTTCCGCGAGCTATCGAAACAAGTCCGGAAACGAAAAGGAGGAAATTCAGTTCCCTCTGGAAACTCCGGTTATAGTCAGCCATCCATCCGCCGCTTTCTATCAGAATTGTGGCCGCTCCCATTGCCTGAAAGGTATCACCGAACGCTCGAGGTTCAAATTCATCACTGTAACGCCCGGTATGACCGGGAATAATCTCATCGAGCACCTCAACAAGACCGGAAATAAGCTTCATCGCTTTTTGCCGGTTGGGTGTTATGGTCCTGTTTTCGTCAGGAGGTGGCGCGAGAAAAGAAATTGCCGCCGGTCGTGCGGGTTTTCCCGCGGCGTGGGGCCGCCCCGGAG
>JAEYUD010000051.1 GCA_023433685.1 Bacteroidota bacterium | reverse complement strand
AGGCTGTAACGCTATCAACTCAATGATCAGGCAAGGGATCCAGGGAGTTGAATTCATAGCAATTAACACAGACGCCCAGAGTCTTGATTCCAATCTTTCACAAAAGAAGATCACTATTGGCACCAAGATAACGAAAGGTCTCGGCGCGGGAGCGAATCCCGAAGTTGGACGTGCTGCCGCCGAAGAAGACAGAACAAAGATCGAAGAAGCGCTTGCCGGTGCCGACATGGTTTTTATAACCGTGGGCATGGGTGGCGGAACAGGAACCGGTGCCGGTCCCATAGTTGCTCAGATCGCGAAGACGCAAGGCGCGCTCGTGGTTGCAATTGTTACAAAACCTTTCAGATATGAAGGTCCGCAGAGAAGCAAAAATGCCGAGTCAGGCATTCAGGAGATCAGAAAATTTGTTGACTCAATAATCGTGATCAGAAACGCGAAACTTCACGAACTGCTCGACAAAAACCTCCCTGCTTTCTCAGGGTACGACAAACCGAACGAGATACTTTACGAGGCAACCAAAGGTATCGCCGAGATCATAACCAGCGAAGGTGAAATTAACGTTGACTTCGCCGACGTGAAGACCGTAATGGAATCAAGTGGCATGGCTCTCATGGGCACAGGCACCGCTGCAGGCGACAACCGGGCGATCGAAGCCGCTCAGAAGGCGATCAATTCGCCACTTCTCGAAGGTATCGATATACGTGGCGCCAAGGCGATGCTGGTAAACATCACTGCTTCATCAAACCTCACCATGCAGGAAGTTGAAGATGGTATGATGGCAATTCAGGAAGCTGCCGGTGAAGACGTGAACATCATCTTCGGACTTGTGAAGAAAGAAGAAATGAACGACTACCTTTCATTCACTGTGATTGCCACCGGTATTGAAGGAAATGCCAGGAAAAATGCAGTAAGAGGCGAACAGATCATAATTCCACAAGCTCCGGTGATGGTAGCTGATGCCGCGCCGGCACCTCCCGCGCCTGTTCAACAAGGAAACGATTTCTTCCACCCCAAACTGCATCAGGATCTCTCCACAGTTGATGTGAATGATCAAAGCATCCCCGCGATTCTGAGGGAACAAATTCTGCAGCAGCAAGGTAGAACTTCTGATGTACCTGAGCAGAAGACCTTTAACATGACAGAATCACGAAAAGACACGATCACGGATCTCAAATTCAAGAGCAACCCGAACTCCGTTTCTAAAGATGAAGAAGATGACAAGAGCGCGGCTTTTCTCCGCAATATAATGGATTAATTGGTTTCTACACACAAATACCTCCGTTTGGGCGGTGTGCAATCAGCCGGTGCACCGTCCCAAACATTTATTTATCCTTCCCCGGAACTATAAATCAATTTGACAGTAAAACCCTTAAGCAATAAATTGCAGTTAAGAAAATCAAATTTTGGAAAACAAATGAAAAAGCTGTTATTCTTGCTGTTCTTCGTCTCAAGCCTGGCATTTACGCAGGAGCTTGACGCGACCGTGAAGATAAACACTGAAAAGCTCTCGATCAAGTACCGAGAATTTCTCGTTGATTTCGCGCCGATGATCCAGACTTACCTGAACACCACCAAGTTCTCCGGCAATCCATGGGAGTACGAAAAGATCAAGTGTAGCTTCAATATATTTTTTACTTCTGCTGCCGAAGAGTCGAACTACACCGCGCAGGTAGTGGTAACCAGTATGCGCAGAGTATACCAAAGCGATAAGTTTTCACCGATGCTCCTGGTAAATGACCCGACCTGGACATTCGCCTATGAAAAGAATCAGGGTGTATTCTATGATCCTAACTTCTTCAACGGTTTAACCTCATTCCTCGACTACTATGCCTATCTGATAATCGGACTCGAAAATGATTCGTGGGAAAAGGGTGCCGGCACTCCTTTCTTCCAGAAGGCTTTCGATGTGGTGAATCTCGCGGGCGGGAAGAGGGCAACAGGATGGGAGTCGGGTCCGAGTTACAACAAAACCGACCTGATCCAGAACATTATGGATGACAAATACCGTGCTTTCAGAGACGCCACTTCAGAATATCACAGGGGTATAGATATTTTCGCCAAGAACAAGGCGAAGGGTCAGGAACTGATAGTCAAGATGATAAAAGTGCTCGACGGAATGAGATCAAAGATCGATATCAGAAGCGTTTATCTTAAGGTTTTCTTTGACGCGAAGGGTGGGGAGATAATTGAGTACCTGAAAGACTATCCGGAAAAGTCTATCTTTAAGATACTCAAGGCGGTTGATCCTCCGAGACTCGCCAAATACGACGAGATACTAAGGGCGGAATAATTTTAATATACGAGTGACTTCGCTCCCGCGCGGGGGCGAAGTCACCTGTTGTTTATCACTTCAAAAGCTGCAATTTAAGACTCTCCCTTTTAACCCCATCCTGATTGGTCAGTTCAATCCGCAAGAAATAGGTACCTGATGAAGCCCTCCCAAGATCAATGGATCTGGTGTGGGTGCCCGCCGGCATCTCTTCAGCCTCACTTCCCCAGACTTTGGTTCCGGTGATATCATAAACTGAAAGGCTTACAATTCCACTCTTCGCGAGGGAAAATTGAGCGGTGGTTGAGGGGTTGAACGGATTTGGATACGCACTCACTTCAAATGATGACGGTACCTGCTCCTCATTCTGAACAGAGGAGGGGTTTAGGTATTTTGAAATCTCTGCCCAGAGTTCAGGCCGGTTACGGTCGTAGTTCATCGCCCACATCCCAATACCTTTAAGATTATACTGTTTCGCGAGGGCGAATTTTAAGCCGGTGGCCCGGGGTTCATCGAACCATACCTGGTCATATTTATTGTTTACAGGAATCACATAATAACTGGTCTGTGAAGGGGTGTGCCAGAGCAGGGTATAATGCTGTGACTGATCGATCGCGGCGTAAACACGTACACTCCCGACAAAACTTGAAACTGTGGCGCCGGGTTGGTTTGTGTTGGCAATCCATTCCGCTCCGTAGTATGGCACTCCGAGGATCAGTTTTTCAGGGGGACAACCATTATACTGTGATGTAACGGTATTGGTG
>JAEYUD010000048.1 GCA_023433685.1 Bacteroidota bacterium | reverse complement strand
TACGAGTGTAAGGTAATTCAAAGTTAAACTGTACTGTCAGTTTTTCACTTATCGATTGTTGATTAAGTATTTCCTGGATTATTGAATCAGATTCCGACGCGGGTAACAGACCGAGAATGTTTGCAATCTTCTTGTAATCGGAGGTAACATTAATGTCAGCCATCTCATCGGGGTAACTGAAATTACGACTGAAATTTGAAAGAAATGTAATCACCATCTGAGGATTGTATAATTTTTCATTGGCTTCGCGTGAAAACCTGCTACCGTTATACCACGCGCGCATGTCTGCGATCACGGTATCGAGGTCGAACATTCCCTCTTCGTAGATAGTGTTCTCAATCATGCCCCTTAGTTCAGATTCAGTGAAGCCCGCCATATTATGAAAATCAGGATGAAGTGTAATATTGTGCGCCACATTAAATCCGCTGGTCATGCTGTCGAGCGTAACGGGGGTGACGCCAGTGGCAAAGAAACGGTCAACTATTCCGGCACCCATGAACTGCTTGATCACCTCGTAAAACTTCCTTACCCAACCGTTTCTCGAGACTACATCTTTGAAGTGGTCAGGATTAAAGGAGAATAATTCATTGGTGAATTGATCATATTCATCGATCAGAATGTAGATTTTGCCTGACGGAGCAAACTTTTCGAAAAGGGTGAAAAACGAGCGAAGCAGTTCAGGTGAAGAGAGGTCACTCGTAAACATATCCTGGTCATTTTCTGAACCCAAAGAGTAGGTATTCAAGAACCTGATAATCTGAGTGGAGACCTCGGAGTTGAATTCTCTTTCAATTCTCTCCTGTGTCTGCGTCTTTATTCCACTAAAATTGAAGTTCAGAGTATAATAAGAGTTACGCAGAGGTGTGGTATTCTCAGGCTTGCCAATGTAATACTGTCCGAAAAGTTCATCGAAGCGCGCTCTGTGATGGATTCCGTAATAGTATTCGAGCATTGAGAGTGTAAGAGACTTGCCAAACCTTCTGGGACGGAGGAAGAAAATATACTTGTCATTGATCGATTCAAGTCTCGTAATAAAAGCAGTTTTATCAACGAAATATGAATTGTCTTCAATTAGAGTAGCGAAATTAGGTGATTTGGACGGTATTCGCTTCTTCATTTTTCAGCTCGGGAATTTATCTTAAACATATGTGGAATATAAGGATAATTGGGGTTTTAGTGGTGAGTAGCGGGTGTAGATTCGTTACCCGTTGCGCGTGGTGAGACTGCTGGATTGCAACTCACGATATCAAAATGCCCCTTTGAAAAACTATCCCGCTACGCGGGATTACGGCTCCGTGGGAGCCACTTATTTTGTCTGAATCAGGATTTACAGGATTAAAGGATTAACAGGATTGGTGATAGAATATTTTGCAGATTGTTAACTTTATTCTTGCATTTTGTTATTAAATATCAACTTATGCTCTAAACTTTGGGCACCAAAATTTATCAATAATCCAATTGGGAAATTGTAGGCAACCAAATAATTCTTGATCTGAGCGATGTGTACATCGTCTATTTTCGCGAGGGCTTTTAACTCCACCAAAACCTTGTCTTCAACCACCAAATCCGCTCTTCTGGTACCAACATCATATCCCTCATAATAAATGGTCTGATCCTTCTCCCGCTCGAACTCAATCCCTGCTTTCTTAAACTCAATCGCCAAACACCGCTGGTAAATCACCTCCTGAAACCCGTTCCCCAGAGTCTTATGCACCTTCATCGCGCAACCGATGATCCTGTATGTTAATTCATTACCAACCATAACTCCTCGCAAAAATAAATCCTAAAAGCAGCCCAAAACCTAAAACCCCCGCACAAACGCCAAACTCACAATCCTGTAAATCCTCTAATCCTGTAAAACCTCATTCAGAAAAGAAAAAAAAAAACGCCACCCTCCCGGGCAGCCTTTTTCTGAACAATTGTTTAAGAAGCGTTACTTCTTGGGGGCTGGTATCGCCTTAAGGTTGTCTTTGGCGGCCTGGTTATTCGGGTCGAGAACGAGGATCGCTTCGTATGATTTTCTCGCGTTATCCGCCCAGGAGTCTTTGAACTCGGGTTTGTTGGAGTTAACCATGAAGTAGTAACCGAGATAGTCGTAAGAAACAATCAACTGTGATTTGAACTTGTCAGCGGTTGGTGAAGCAAGTTCGATGAACTTCTCATAGGTCGGTTTAGCGATACCGAGCTTTGTGCTGTCAACAGTTTCGATCTGTGCCTGGCAGTTGCCTTTCCAGTAATAGCCCATCGCGAAATCGGCTTTCTGGCTCAAAAGGCTGTCGAAGGCTACAATTCCCTCTTCATACTTTTTACCGAAATAATAAGCACGACCGAGAGCATAGTACTCAACCTGGGAGAGTCCATTTTCGATTTTCTCTTTTTTCTTGTAAGCGGCCGCGCATGCATCCCACTCTTTTTTCTTGAAGTAGTAACCCGCGACGTCTGTCAAAAGAATCGACTTGGTTGAATCGAGATCAACTGCTTTAAGGTATGAAATGGTGGCGATTGAGTCCTGACCGAGTTTTTTCTGGTTATTGCCATAAAGCTCAAAATCGTAAGCTTTGGTCTTGGCAGGATCGACCACTCCAAAATATTTATCGAAAACGGCAACGGTGCTCAGAGAGTCACCCATGTTGTTGAATGCATACGCCTGGAGCTGAAGCATATCTGAATTTTTCGGATCAACTGTGAGGAATTCATTGATCGTTGAAATGGTGCCTTTATAATCTGAACCGTTGTACTGAATGATAGCGAACCGGCGGAGATTGATCAAGGTTTTCTCAGATCTCGAAAGATAATCTTTGTAGAACTGGATCGCCTTTGGATAATCACCGATCTCATTGTTCATTTCAGCTATTTCCCTGTAAGCGGGGGCATAATCAGGATCAATCTTAAGAGCGTCCTGGAACTTGATCTCGGCTGAGCCGTACTGTTTGATAAGTCTGTAAACCTGACCGTACCCAACGTGTGCGGCGGGGCGGTTGCTCTGAATATCAAGGGCAGCCTTGTAATATTTCAAGGCATTGGTGCCATCAGGCACGGTGTAATAAATCTTTCCGGCAGCGATAAGAAGATCATAATTCTTCGGATCCTTCGAAAGGGTCTTCAAGATCGCGTCAACAGCGAGTTCGCAAACCGCTTTATCACCATTTCCGGTGTAGATGGCATCCGCCATATCGATTAGAAACTGGGTATCGTAAACCGTCGTACCCTTTTTTTCAGAGGAGACTTTGCTCAGGGCCTGAGTAAGGAGATCGAGACCGTTTGAATTATTCGCGTCTCTGAAACCGGCAGAGGCTACACCAAGCAGGTAATAGGGATCACCAGCGTGAGTGGCGGAGTACTTGTCGAGAACAAGTTTCGCGCTGTCTTTTTTATCGATGTGCAGGTAACCATGGGCCAGGAAGTAGCCATACTGCATGTTCGCGGGTTCACTTTTCACGAGATCGTTGTACATGATCAGTGCGTTCGTGTAGCTTTCGTTTTCCAAAAGTTTGTTTGCTTCTTTCAGGCTCTGGGCGTTGGTTTGAGTCGCGCTGAGTATGAATGCGCCAACAACAACAAAGAGGGAAAGCAAGATTGTCTTTTTCATATATCTTCCGGCTTTACTTGATTTGAATATTTTCATTTGTTATCTGTACTATTCTTAAAGGCATTCTCGCAGGTACGAGTCCGAATCTGAGAACTGTTCTTTGCCCAAGTTCCCCCGCCACGTAAGCGGTGAAACCTTGTCCCAGACCTGCCCTGCCTTCATAGTTGATCGAATTAAGAGTTCTGACCAATGAATAGAGCGGGGGTTGCTTCTGAACATTTTCTGCCGGGTCATATCTGAACGCGACGTAATATTGCCAGGGTCCAACCGCCTTTTCTGTAGAATTGAGTGAATCCGGCACTTCCATTTCCAGTACCTTCACATCTTTAATGAAGGTTGTGTGGGAAGTGTCGGCGTCATCATAAACATAAATGGATGAGAGAAATCCGATGGCGTCCGCGTTGTTTGAAACGTAGTCGATAAG
>JAEYUD010000044.1 GCA_023433685.1 Bacteroidota bacterium | reverse complement strand
TACGAGTGTAAGGTAATTCAAAGTTAAACTGTACTGTCAGTTTTTCACTTATCGATTGTTGATTAAGTATTTCCTGGATTATTGAATCAGATTCCGACGCGGGTAACAGACCGAGAATGTTTGCAATTTTCTTATAATCCGAGGTAACATTGATGTCAGCCATCTCCCGGGGATAGGTAAAATTGTCACTAAAACGGGAGAGAAACGAAATAACCATATGGGGATTGTAGAGACGTTCCTGTGACTCAACTGAAAATTTACTGCCGTTATACCAAGCGCGCATGTCGGTTACCACAGTATCAATGTCGAACTTGCCTTCTTCGTAGATGGTATTCTCGATCATCCCGCGCAACTCGGCCTCGGTGAAGCCCCCCATGTTGTGGAATTTATTGTCGAGTGTAATATTCTGCGCCACGTTAAAACCGCTCGTCATGCTATCAAGGGTTACGGGGGTTACTCCTGTTGCAAAAAAGCGGTCAACAACTCCTTCACCCATATAAATTTTTATGGTTTCGTAGAATTTCCTGACCCAACCGTTGCGCGAAACCACTTCTTTGAAATGGTCAGGATTGAACGCAAACAACTCATTCGTGAAATGATCGTATTCATCGATCAAAAGATAAATTTTACCATCGAAGCCCTTCTGCTTCAGTTTCGAAACAAAATCACCCAACACTCCGGTGGCGGAGTTATTGCCGGATATCTCATCAATTTCACTGTTCTCAAGAATCCCATAGTCTTTCTTGAACTGAGATATCCCGTTGATAAGTCTTTTGATAAAAGACGGGATAATAAGGTCCTTTTTGTCAGTTTCTATGGCACTGAAGTTGAAGGTCAAAATATAGTAACTGTTCCTCCGCGGCGTGGTATTTTCCGGTTTCCCGATAAAGTACTGCCCAAACAACTCATCGAAGCGGTTTTTGTACTGGATACCATAATAGCATTCGAGCATGGAAAGTGTGAGTGACTTGCCAAACCTGCGGGGGCGAAGGAAGAAAATATACTTGTCATTGAGCGATTCAAGCTTGTCAATGAACTGCGTTTTATCAACAAAATACGAGTCGTCTTCGATCAGACTCGCGAAGTTCGATGATTTGGATGGTATTTTCTTCTTCATTTTTCAGCTCGGGAATTTCTCTTAATCATGTGTGGAATATAAGGATAATTGGGGTTTTAGTGGTGAGTAGTTACCCGTTGCGCGTTACGCGTTACCCGTTACCCGTGGTGAGACTAAAGAAGTCAAGACTTTCCCAAAGGCCCCTTCGCGAATTTAGAGTATCCCTCTTCGAGGAATTTAATGATAGCCGGAACTCAAATTTTCAGCCTTCAGCCTTCAACCTTCAGCCGAGTCCTCCACACCCCACCCCAAAAACCTACCTCACCCTGTACCCAAACGAAGCCACATAATCAAGATCGAAGAGGAGTATCTCTTTCGTCATCATGTAGGAGCCAAAGACACCGAGGCCGCCGTTTATATTGGTGAAGACGTTTTCGTCGAGGCGGACGGAGTACTGGTCGAGGTATCCGTTCACGCTCGAGTAGTATTTGGCGAAATTGGTATCGTACACTAAAAGCCTGATCTCCGCCCGGAGAATACGGAACATGCCTTTGAAGTCGTAACCCTCCGAAATCTTGTTCATCACCGAGTCGATCGCGTTATAGTCGAACGAAACAAACCGGTTTGTACTTACGGCAGGGTATACCACCTCGAGCTTCTTGTTTACAATCCGGTACTCCATCGGTACCTCAATTCTGAACACCCCCGGTTTATCGTCCCTCATGTAAAATATTTCCACTTTTGGCACGTAAAGAAAGAGGTCGGGGGTTCTCCATTGAAGGGTATAGCCGCCGTTGTAGGTGCTGTTTCTGTCGTAGCCGATCGCGAACACCGATTTTTCGATGTAGAGCTGTGGCGGCACCGTGGTTGAAGAAGTCAGAAGCTTCCCGTTCGGCAGGACAACTTTTGCCTCAAGCGGTTTTTCTGCGCCGGGGATCAGTTCGGTTGAGACGTATGCTGCCATTTTGGGTCCGTAGCGTGAAGTGTCGGGCCTGTCGATCAAGGTGTCACGGAACCGGTAAGTTATGCCATCCTGCACCACTTCCACCATACAGCCGGATATCTCCGGGGCGGAAGTGTTGCTCTTGGGGTCAAAATTCGTAACATCATAGCTCCGGGCAACAACCAGGATCTGTTTCGTTGAGTCACCTTTCAGGGCTGTGTAAACGAAGTACTTCTCTTCGAAGGGAATCTTGGGCGCGAACTCATCATCGCAGGCAAGGTTAAGAAGTGCCGCCAGGGCTACAAGTAAAATTCCATATTTTTTCATATCTCAATCCTTATGCTCGCGGATGGCAGGAAGGGAAGCATGTCGACCCTTTCTCCGGTGTCGCGTATGAAGTAGAAGATGTTCCGTCTGTCATAAACATTTAGCAGGCTCACATCGAGGTCGATCTTCATGAAGAAAAGCCTGAAAGTTTTCGAAAGACTTATATCGAGCCTGTGATATGAGGGGAGCCTTTGAGCGTTCCGCGCGCCGTAAAGGAACGAGGGATCATACGCGCCGATGGCGTACCACTGCGACCATGGGTCGGGGATGTTCCACTTGTCGTAATAACCCGCGATGCCTGTGTACGGCAGTCCGGTTGAGAAGCGCCAAACGATATTAAGCTGAAACCCTTCAAGGAATATCCATCCCGCCTGAAGATTTATTGTGTGTCTCGTGTCGTAACGTGGATGGAACTCGATACCGTCCTTCTTCTTATACGAATAACTCAGTGAGTAAGAGCCTTTAAAAAAGATGGTCTGGAGCGAGTAGTCGAAACTGAAGTCGATACCGTAAGATCTGCCGTCGGCCTGAACAAAATCGGGGTCAAGGTTTGTGTATTTGAGTTCGTTAATATCAACAAGGTTGTCGATATCCTTGTAGTATCCTTCAAGTGATAGTTTCAGCGATTCGGTAAGGTAGTAGTCGATACCGCCGATAAGGTGAGTAGCCTGGGCCGGCTTCAGATAATCGGGCACAACCACCCACGGTTCAAAAATTGAGATCAGTTCCTCCTCGTTTGAGAGGGTAACAAGGTTCTGTGAGAACCTTCCCACCCCGAGCCTGAGGGCAAGGATCGGCATTGGTGTCCATGTGATATTAAGCCTGGGCTCAACAGGGAAAGGGCGTTTTTCTGAAGCAGAGGCAACATTAAGCCTCACCCCGGCGTCCATTTTGAATGTTTCATACCTTAAAAGCTTATATTTAAGATATGCGATCATATCGAGCCCCCTCTTTTTCAGATCGGTTTTGCTTCCAAAGAGGTTAGTTAGCTTCAGGTCGGTGTTAATTATTTTGTTGTGAAATCCAGCCCAGATCTCATCGCGGCTGTCGAAAATATATGTAAAATCCCAATTGCTGGTGAAGTCGTTAACCGAATTAAATCTTGGTTTCGAAGTGGAGAGGTTCGGCGCCACTTCCCCTTCGAATGTAGTATAAGTGAACGACATGTTCGAGTAGAGTGGCGATGCCCAAACCTGGTACCAGTTCATACCGATGGTGGAGTTTTTGAAGTAATAATCTTCCTTCACCGGGTTTTTATTCTCGATCTTGTCGTCGCTGAAGAAGCCATGAAAAGTAAACCAGCCGTTCTCATAAAATTCGGGATTTGAGTAGTTTACTTTGAATGAAGCGTCATAGAACTCGAAAGGTGCACCCCTGTTGTTCAGAAATTTCTGCACCGCTTCGGGGCGGTAGCTTTTTCGTCCGGTAAAAAGGAAAGAACCGTTGGGGATGGGTCCCTCAATTGAGAGTTTTCCCGACATGCTGCTTGCCGCGGCGGTACCCACAAACCTGTTTTTGTTGCCGTCACGGGTAACCACGTTCAGAATTGAAGAGAGCCTTCCCCCATACTCGGAAGTGAAGCCCCCCTTGAAAAATTCAACCATTTTGATCATTTCGGGGTCGACAACAGAGAAAAGCCCCAAAGCGTGGAACGGATTGTAGAGCACTGAGCCGTTTATCACCACGGCGTTCTGATCGCTCCCGCCACCACGCACATAATATCTGGCGGTTATATCCCCGGTTGAAGTAACCCCGGGTGACACCTTGAGTGCCCTGAGCATGTCGGCTTCAATACCGGCGGGAACCGACTTGATCTGCTGGAGCGGGATCTGCTCGATACTGATCGAAGGATCTGAAAGTTCAGGGCGTTTTGTGCCGGTTATCTGCACTTCGTCAAGAGTGAGTGATGAGGGGGTTAGCGCCACGTTAAGCTGGGTTATCGTGTTTTTCACAACCCTCACTTCCACTTCCCGGGTGACATAGCCGATATTTGATATCTTAACTGTTTGTTTGCCCGTTTTTATGCCGGGAATAAAGTAGTAGCCTTGAAGATCGGAAGAGGCTCCCAGCCCGGAACCAATAACAATAATGTTCGCCGAGATAACCGAGCCACCATTGGTTGTGTCAGTGATGAATCCCCTCAGAGTTCCGGTTGACTGTGAGAAGAGGATACCGGAGAAAAATAAAAAGGCCGTTAATATTTTGAACTGTTGTTTTAAGCTGAACACTGTCTGGTTGAATTCCTAAATTTTGAGGTTTCAGATCAAAATTTAAGCAATTTTACCCCAAGACGATCATTTCTCGTTTTTTTTTGATATTTTCGTTTGTGAATCTCTATTTTTGCCTGAATCAAAAAGCGGTAAGTGGTAATGAAACGAATTTTAATCGTTGACGATGACAGATCGAACATCCTGATAGCAAAAACCGTCCTTTCGGGGGAGGGATATGAGCTTTTCGAGGCTGAAAACGGTGAGGAAGCCTTGAGGATGCACAGGATGAGCCCGTTTGACATGGTGATAACCGACTGGATGATGCCTGTGATGGACGGGATAACCCTTTCCACCAGGATACGGGTTGAAAAGATTGGAACCCCGGTTATCATTCTTATAACTTCTCTCAGTATCGAAGGCGCCAAAGAGCGGGCAATGATGTGCGGCGCCGATATTTTTATTCAGAAGCCTTTGATCCCGCAAGCGGTAAAAAAAACTGTGGCCGATGGATTCCGGCGGCAAGACCAGGGGAGGGTTAAAGTTACCATCCCGGCCGAGTTTTCATCGGCAGGCTATTCGCTTCCGTTCGCGGCTGTGGGAATTGCTGCCGGAACCGGTGGCCCCGGCGCGATAGTTGAGTTGCTGAAAACCTTGAGTTTTGATCACAGGGCGGTCTGCGTGATCGTACAGCACGGACCGGACTGGATGATCGACACTTTCGCGCAGAGTATTTCGAATCTTATACCCGGCGGGGTAACAATCCCCACAGACGGGATGAGGGTATCACCAGGAAGGGTTTATCTTGCACCCGGTGACCAGCATCTCTGGGTAGACGGGAGGAACAGGGTCTTCCGCCTGGAAGACTCACCACATGTAAACTTTGTGCGGCCTTCAGCAGATATACTTTTCAGGTCGATGGCGGAAGTGTTTGGGATCAAAGCGATAGGAATAGTTCTCACCGGTATGGGTTGTGATGGCTCGGAAGGGGCACTCCGGATCCGGTTAACAGGTGGCATTGCCATAGCTCAGGATCCTGATGAAGCAGCGGTTCCCTCAATGCCTAAAGGGCTAATCGAGGTTGATCCCGCGATCAACGGACTGAAAATAAGGGAAATCGGTTCAAAGGTGGAGCGGAGGCTGCGGGAGCTTAGTCCGATTGCATAACCTTAATAGCCTTTAACAGGCTCAAAAATTTATCTTTCTCCCCTTTTCTGATCTCGGTGATCCCGACTTCAGAGGCTATGATGACCATATCGGCAAGGTCGCGGAAGATACCGTGTCCCGCGATGCCCGCTCTTGAATCGAGACTTATAACCACGTCTTTAACGCCGTTGATCTCTCCGAAGCTTGTATCAAGAATGTAATTGCCGTTATCTGTAACATAAGTTGAGCCGTCAGAAAGGGTGCGAAGTTTAGGAACCGCGCTTAAAGACCGCAGGAACTCCACTTCAACGCCGAGCGCGAAGGGAAAAATTTCAACAGGTACAGCCCACTTCTCCCCGATCCTTTTCGAGAGCTTTGTTCCGTCAACAATGATGATCTTTAGAGATGAGTTCTGAGCAACTATCTTCTCTCTTAGGAGCGCGCCACCACCTCCTTTTATTAATCGTAAAGAGGGGTCAACCTCGTCGGCGCCATCGATGTAAACATCAAGCGATGTAACTTCCTCAAAGGTGACAAGGGGTATTCCGAGCCCGCGGGCGGCTTCTTCGGTCGATCTCGAGGTGGCAAGCCCTCTTATATTCTGGAGTATACCGTTTTTTAGGTTTTTTGCCAAACCTTCCAAAGCGTATTTTACGGTTGAGCCTGTACCCAATCCTATTGTGTCACCGCTTTTAACATATTTCAGAGCTGCATGTGCAGCCTGTTCTTTAAGTGTCTCAGTTCCGTTCATTTAAGCTTTTCGCTTTACTTATTGAAAATTTGCCCCCTCCGGGGCATTACGCGTATATCCAATTTTACAGAGTAAATATGCAAAAAATATACAAGACTTCTACGTTACTTCTTTTATTATTGTTCCTTTCCGCGTCCAAATTTGTGGACACACCCAAACCCTGGGTCTATAACCCTGCACTTCCCGAAGAAATCACGATTTTCGGAGAAAAAGTGCCCCTCACCGACCCGGAGGTGAAGGAACGGGTAGAAAACGAGTTGATTCTCCTCAGCCGTCAGGAGCATCTGATGCTGCGGTATTTCAAGAGGTCGGGGAAGTGGTTCGCCAGGTTCGATTCGATCGCGAAGAGGGAAGGGGTGCCTGCCGACCTTAAGTACCTCGCGGTAGTTGAAAGCGGGCTTGACAACCTCGTTTCCTCCGCGAAAGCCGCGGGGTTCTGGCAGTTTCTTGAAGAAACCGGGAGGCAATATGGTCTGAGGGTCGACAAGGAAGTTGACGAAAGATACGACCCCGAGAAGGCAGCCGTTGCCGCGATGCG
>JAEYUD010000110.1 GCA_023433685.1 Bacteroidota bacterium | reverse complement strand
CTAACCACTAACCACTAACCACTAACTAAAGGTCCAACTCTTCCTTCATGAATCGGAAGGTTTCTTCAATCGGGGTGGGGGAGTAACCGAACTCTGTTTCTGCTTTGAGGGTTACGAGGCCTGAATTCAGGGGGCGTTTTGCCGGCTGGTTGAGCTCGGGGGTGAGGATGGCGGTAACCTGTGATTTGTTGAGACCGAAGAAATCGCAGATACGCATTGTGAAATCGTAACGGGAGATGAACTCTTCGCCGCCAATGTTGTAGATGCCGTACTTCCCGAACTCGATCACCTGACCGATGGCACGGACGAGGTCGTCGAGGAAAGTCGGGTTGTTGATCTGATCGGTTACAATTCTTATCTGTTCCCCTTTGCGGATCGATTCAACCACCCATCTGACGAAATCGAGCCGTCCCGTTTTGATAACACCGTAGAGAACATTCGTTCTTAGGATTGTGTGGAGGGCATTCGATATTTTCAGGGCGTTCTCGCCCGCGAGTTTAGTTCGGCCATAGTAACCGACGGGGTTTGGTTTATCGTTCTCGGTGTATTGCCCCTTAACGCCGTCGAAGATGTAGTCGGATGAGATGTGGATCAGGTGCGAGTCGCAGTTGCGGGCACCCTCGGCCATGTACTCAACGGCTTTCACATTGATGTTCCACGCCATTTCCCGTTCCGACTCCGACTTATCAACATTTGTGAAGGCCGCGGCGTTGATGATATAGTCGGGTGAGAACTCCGCGATTATCTTCTTTACCTGGTCTCTTTTCGTGATATCCACCGGGATGTATTGGGCGGAAGTGTCGTAGAAACTATCTTCGAACGATGAAAGAAGTGTGGTGTAGCCGAGTTTTTTCGCGAAATATTCGTAGCATCGCTGACCGAGCATGCCGGTTGCGCCAAAGATCAAAATTTTATTTTTCATGTAAGAGGGTATCAACATCTTTTTTTAATCCGGTAATCAGACTGTTCTTCCCGTAGGTTGAGACCGCCGCGCCCGCGGCATTAGCGAAGTAGAGTGACCTCACGGGGTCGCACGTCCTAAGCCAGTGAATAAAAAAGGCGGAACCGAAGACATCGCCGCAGCCGACTTTATTAACGGCATTGACCGGGAGGGCTTTAACGAAGAGTGAATTGGTCTCCCCGTTTATCCGTCGGTACATCCGGACACCGGCAGCACTTCCGGTAACCAGAACAATTTTAACCCCCAAATTTAAGATATTTTCAACTATCAGGCTCTCCTCTTCGCCGTCGCCGCAATATTTGATCTCATTTTCGTTCGCCTGCAGGATGTCAACCGGGGCGAGCCAATCTTCAATATCAGTGATCTTCGCGAACACCCTTTTGCCGTCGGGGTTGAACGACCTTGAGCGGGAGTGGATATCGAGGTAAACGGGCGCGCCTGTCACTTTTTTGATCGCTGCCGCGTCGGCAGGGGTGAGGTCGAACCCCGTGATCAGATTCAGCAGCACCCCGTCGAAGTGGTGCCGCGAGAGCGCTTCGGGATCAAACTCTATCTTCTGCGCGAAATTCTCATATTTTTCATCGCGCTCCCCCTCATCATGAATAAAGAGGTGGTTCACCGGTAGCTGCTCGACATGGTTCACGAACTCAAGATTGAAATTATCATACAACGGAAAGTAAAGGTGCCTCTGCTTCTCCGACATCCCCGTAAGCATCCATATCTCATCCCCCTCATCCTTCAGCGCGTTGCAGGCGGAAGCGACGTAGTACATGCCGCCGGGTTGGTTTAGTGGGGAAGTGTGAGCTGTGAACTGTGAACTGTGAAGTTCGTTATCAGTCGCGCGTTGCCCGCTTGTGGCTTTGCCATTACCCGATTTCAGTAGCGAGTGTTCAGTAGCGAGTGGTGAGGAGTTTGGACCTAAAATGTGTATCATGTCCTCAACGGAGGAGCCGGCAATAAGGAGATTCATGGGAAAACCGTTGTTTTTGATACCACAAATATAGTGTATGGGGTGGAGTGTTTGGGGTATAGTGTGGAGTGTTTGGGGTATAGTGTATAGTGTTTGGGGTATAGTGTATAGTGTAGAGTGTTTTGAAATACCACAAAGGCACTAAGAACTGATTATTTTCTTAGTGCCTTCATATTTTTTGTAACGGCTAATACCTAATAGCTAATACCTAATAGCTAATAACTAAAAAGTATCAGCCCCCATCCCGCCATCGTCGGAGGGTTTTTGGGGTTTTTTCTTGAAGCTGTTGAAGGTGTAGGTAAGACCCACGTAGACATTTCTCGAGTCGTTCTTGCGGTAGTTCGAGAAGTCAAAGTTCGAGCCGTAGGTTGTGTTTGTCCACTTCATTGTGTTGAAGAGATCGGAGACTCTTACTGTGAGGGAGAGGTTGCCGTCGAAGAAATCCTGCTTGTAAGCGAGATCCACGAAGTACATCTCCTCGGTTCTGCCTTGAGCCATAACCTGAGGGGCGTTATAGTTGAAGAAGACCTGCATGCTTGCACCCTCGAAGAGATTGAGCGATGAGATCACCTTGGCGTTCCAACTGTAGTCGTCCTGGCTGATTCTTGTGATGCCTGACTGACCGTCGAGCTGTGTTCTGAACCATGAGAAGCTCGGATTGAGTCTGAATCCGGGGAAGATCTCGCCTCCGGCCGATACTTCGAAGCCGGTGTTCTTCTGGGTCGCGATATTGTCAAAGGTTGTTTCGGTAACGCCGTTGCCGATAAGTTTTGTGAAAGTGTTGATGGCACCGTTAGTCTGGCGGTAGAACACGGTTGACATGAAATTCAGTTTGCCCATGAACAGGGAATATCCGAGTTCGTATGAATCGGTGAACTGTGGGTCGAGGTTCGGGTTACCGTAGAAAAGGTTAAGGGTATCGGTGTTGTCAACAAACGGATTTACCTGGCGCGGATTTGGTCTGTCAACCCTGCGGCTGTAGTTGGCGCGAATCTCCTGCGTCATCGCCGGGGCCCATGTAAGGTAAACCGAGGGAAAGAAGTCGGTATAGTTCTTCTCAACCTTCACATTGGTGCGGTCGGTCTTGCCGTCTGCGATGGTTGTTTCAGAGCGAAGCCCTGCCTGATACTTGAAGTCACCAAACGCACCGGTAAAGATAGCGAAAGCGGCATGGATCTGTTCTTTGTAATCGAAAGAGTTGGTTGTGTTCGTGTTCAGCACCCAGGCGTCTGTAACGGGATCGTTATTGAAGTAGGAGACATCCGAATTCAGATCACGAATGGTTGATTTCAAACCTGTTTCCATCTTGACAGAACTTTCAAAGAGGGGCATCGACCAATTTACTGACCCAACGAGGAACTGGAATTTGCTGTTTGCATCGTTCCTGGTTTTGAGCAGGGATGAATTGTTGTATCTGTCGATACTTGAAGAACCACCTACGTTCACGTCATTCCTTGAGAAGGTGAGGTCAGCTGTCAGCTCGGTGTTCTTATCCTCAAATGTTCTTTTGAAGTTTAGGGTGTAGTTCTGATTCTGGAAATCCCTGCCTGCTTCAGAATATCTGAAGTAATTTTCAACCGGGCTGTTGGTAGTGTTCGAAGTGTTGAATGTCCTCTGGGCGTTATCGAAACTGAACTTACGATAGTTGCCCTGAAGGGTAATCGTGCTGAAATCGTCGAGATAGAGGTCGAACCCGAGGTTATAGTTGTTCATATTCATTGTAAAGTTACCAGTTGAGTTCTGGAGCAATGAATTTGTAGAGCCGGGGTAGAAGGCGTTTCTCACGGAATTACCGTCGTTCATGAAATTGTTGATCCTGAAATCAAAATTTCCGAAGAAATTGACGTGTTCCATTTTGTAGTTCAGGTTAACTGAAGAGTTGTATTTGTCACCCGTTCCGGCATTGGTTGAAATCATACCATTAATACCGAGGTTGCTCTTTTTCTTTAGTTTTATGTTAACGATTCCTGCCGTGCCTTCAGCGTCATATTTCGCGGAAGGGTTGGTAACGAGCTCAATCGATTCGATCGACCCTGCGGGAATTGAAGCCAGAATATCACCGACTGACTGTCCGCCTGTGTTCGCGGGGCGACCATCGATAAGAATCTTCACATTTCCGTTGCCGCGGAGTGTGATATTACCGTCGAGATCAACCTGGACCGAGGGGACGTTGCGCAGCACATCGGCAGCATTTCCGCCGGCTGACGCGATATTTTTATCGACGTTGATCACCTGCTTGTCAAGGTTGTTAATGATGGCATCTTTTTCACCCGTTACGGTCACTTCGCCGGTGGTCAGTCCGCTTGGGTTAAGTTTAAGCACTCCGAGGTTGATCGAGAGACTTTTTGGGGTTACCAGAATTGAGTCAATTATCAGTTTCTCATATCCAATAAAAGAGACTTCAGCGGTGTAAAATCCGAATGGTACCTGATTCACCTTGAACGCGCCGGAATTTTCAGAAACCGTTCCGTTAACCAGGGCTTTGTCTTTTTTACGGTAAATTACAAAATTGCCATATTCAACAGGTTTTCCTGTTTTGGCATCAATAAGAACGCCTGAAATTTCGCCTGAAGGGTCGGCTCCACCGGGGGCGTTGGCGGGTTTTTTCTGTTGGCTGAGACCATCGCTGGTCATGATCAACAAGGCAATTATTGCCAGTGAAAATAATCGGTTCATGTTCTTCAATCTTAAATTATTCATGAAATCTGATAATTGGACAGCGAATTTCCGCAAAAGATTAATCATTCTTCCGTTTTTTAGTTAAACGGTCAAATAGTTAAACAAATGGTCTGACCGATAGGTTTCTTAGTGGTAATTTTGAGGAGGGGAAAAAATTTACATTAATAAAGTTTATATTTGCGTTAATCGAAAATCAAAACAGAGCCGAGATGCCCGAAACCGCACCAGACCTTTCCACTTTAAAGATAGACAGAACAAAAAGAAGAAATCCGGAAAACCGCGCGAAATATATCAGAATTGCAGTTACAATAGTTATTCTTGCCCTTGTTGGGTGGGGCGCGTTCTATTTCTTTGGCGACATTTTCAATCCGCCGGTTGAAGTGAAACTCACCCCGGCGGTGATGCAAACCCCTACCGAGAGTGAAGCTCTTCTTACAGGCAACGGTTACGTGGTGGCGCAAAGGAAAGCCTCGATCGCTTCGAAAGCGATGGGACGCCTCGTCTTCCTGAAAGTGGTGGAAGGTGATAAGGTATCGAAAGATGAAGTGATCGCCCGTCTGGAAGATTCCGATATTAAAGCACAGATTGCCCAAGCCGAGGCCAATCTGAAACTTTCTGAAACAGCGCTTAAGGAAGCGGAGAACAACTTCCGGCGTACCAAACAGCTCCACGCCAGCGGCGCGGCAACCGAACTTGAGCTTGACGTCGCTGAAACGGCACTTAAAAGAACCATTGCCTCGATAGAACTGGCTAAAACCCAAATAGCCTCCCTTAAGGTTGACCTTGAGAACACCCTTATCCGCGCGCCGTTTACCGGAACAGTTCTCACAAAGAACGCCGAAGTGGGTGAGGTAGTTTCCCCGATCTCGGGTGGTGTTAACTCACGCGCGGCGGTGGTCACTATAGCCGACATGAACTCGCTTCAGGTTGAAGCGGACGTGTCGGAGTCGAACATCGACAAGGTTTCGATGAACATGGAGTGTGTTATCTACCTTGATGCCTACCCTGACAAGGGTTACCCGGGATTCGTAACACGGATTGTACCCACGGCAGACAGGGCAAAAGCCACGGTTCTTGTAAAGATAGGGTTCAAGGATTACGACGCGAAAGTGCTCCCCGAGATGAGGGCGAGGGTCTCGTTTATGGCAGAAGCAGTTAAAAACACAAATGAGAAACCGTTCCTTGCAGTGCCCGCCACATCTGTTTTCGCTAAAAACGGCAAAAAATACGTTTATAAAGTTAAAGAAGACAAATTGACAGAAGTGGAAGTAAAGGTTGGCAAGCAAGCCGGAACCACGCTTGAGATATTGTCAGGGTTGATTGAGGGGGACCAGATAGTTGAAAAAATTTCGGATGCACTGCTTCCGGGTCTGAAAGTGAAGATCAAAAAATAAAGGTCACATTATGGCATCTATAATCGAGATAAAAAACCTCAACAAATCGTACTGGCGGAACAACCTTGAGATACCTGTTCTAAACAAGCTCGACCTTTCGGTTGAATCGGGTGATTTCCTCGCGTTGATGGGCCCCTCCGGTTCGGGCAAAACAACACTTCTGAACATGATCGCTGGAATCGACCGCCCCACGGGTGGTAGTATCATAGTTCACGGAGAAGACGTGGCAAAAATGAGTGAGTCTAACCTGGCGAAGTGGCGCTCGGCGAACATCGGGTTCGTATTTCAGTTTTACAATCTCATCCCTGTTCTTACCGCGTTTGAAAATGTTGAGCTTCCGCTCCTGCTTACAAAGCTAAACAAGTCCGAAAGGAAAAAACATGTTGAGACCGCCCTCGCGATCGTGGGGCTTGCCGACAGGATGCACCACTCGCCGAAACAGCTCTCCGGCGGTCAGGAGCAGAGGGTGGCGATCGCCCGGGCGATAGTTACCGACCCCCAGATCATTGTGGCGGATGAGCCCACCGGTGATCTCGATAAAAATTCAGCCACTGAGATCCTCACCCTGATGGAGAAACTCAACAGTGAGTTCAAAAAAACGATCGTGATGGTTACGCACGATCCGCATGCCGCAGAGAGGGCACGCCGGATACTTCATCTTGAGAAAGGCGAGCTCGTCAGGGAGGAATCATGAAGATCCTGAAAATGATGCTTAAGAATTCCCTTAGGCACAAACTACGGGCTTCTCTCACCATCACGGGAATTGCCATCGCGGTTATCGCTTTTATTGTGATGCGCACCTTCCTCACTGCCTGGAATGCCGGTCTCGAAGCAGCTTCCCCCGACCGTGCCATAGTGCGGAACTCGGTTTCTTTTATCTTCCCGCTCCCTTATGCTTATCTTGAGAAGATAAAGAAAGTGCCGGGAGTTGAAAATGTAACCTACCTCAACTGGTTTCAGGGGATGTACAAACAGAAAGAGTATTTCTTCGGCAGAATAGCTGTTGATCACAACACCCTCTTCGAGGTATATCCCGAATTTCTTGTGACCGAAGAGGAGAAACAGGCATTCAAAACAGACCCTCAGGCCTGCATTGTGGGTGAGGCCACCGCCACCCTTTACAACATCAAAAAAGGGGACATAATGACCCTCGAGGGGGATATTTACCCCGGCAACTGGGACTTCAAAGTGGTCGGAATATACAGACCAAAATACCGGATGACCGACCCCACGGGTATGTATTTCCGCTGGGATTACGTGAACGAACGGCTCGAAAAAGAATCACCAGACCGGGCGAATCAGGTGGGCTGGTTCACCGTGAAAGTTAAAGACCCCGGCATGATCGCGGGTGTGGCTGCAAGGATCGACTCCTATTTCAAGAACAGCGCGAGCGCCACGAAGACCGAATCGGAGGAGGAGTTCAGTCGTGGCTTCCTGCAATCGACCAGTGCCATAATGGTGGCGATGGATTTTGTATCGTGGGTTATCGTTGGCATTATAATGCTCGTTCTTGGCAACACCATGGTGATGGCAGCCAGGGAGAGAACGAGGGAGTACTCTGTGCTTAAGACCCTTGGATTCTCCGGCAAGCACCTCACGATGATGATACTGGGTGAGTCGATGGTTATCTCTGTTATCGGAGGGGCGGTTGGGCTTGTGCTGGGAATAATGATGGTAGGCGGCCTTGAGCAGATCATCCCAAAGGCATTTCTTCCTTCGCTTGAGATCAAAACCATAACCATAGTACTCGCGGTCACGGCGGCACTTCTCACGGGTGTGCTTGCCTCGATCTTCCCCATTCACAAAGCCGTTAACACGAAGATTGTTGACGGGTTCAGATTTGTAGGTTAGGAGGCGAGATGATACCATTTAAATATACCTGGCATAGTCTGGGAAGAAGAAAACTTACCACCGGAATCACCGTCGCGGGCGTGGCACTTGTTGCATTCGTTTTCGCCGCGGTTCTAATGATGGCCTACGGTATCCAGAAAACGCTTCAGACGACCGGTTCGCCTGATAACGTGAAAATATCACGGAAATCGGCAACTGGTGAGATCTCCAGCATAATCTCCGGCGACCATCAACCAATCATCGCGACACTTCCACAGATCGCCAAAGCTGCCGACGGCACCCCCCTTGTATCGAATGAGCCTGTGGTGGTGATAAACCTCACCCGTGACGATGGCGCTATGGGCAACTTGACCGTCAGGGGTGTGAATGAGAAATACAAGGAACTGCGGCCTCAGATGAAGATCATCGAGGGGCGTGAGTTCAAATTCGGTGTAAACGAATTGATAGTCGGCGACGCCATCGCGAGTCAGTTCCCAGAGGCTGCAGTTGGCAAAAGGATCAAATTTGCCGGTGGTGACTGGCTTGTTGTCGGTAAATTCACCACTGACGGAAGCGGTTTCGACTCCGAACTGTGGGGTGACACCAAACAGATCGTTTCCGCATTCAACCGTGGAACAACGGTAAGCACGATAACTGCCAAACTCCGTTCCGCGGCGGACCTCGACGCGCTGAACCTCGCGCTGGCGAAGGATATCAAGCTTAATCAGTATGAAGCAAAGCCCGAACAGCAGTATTACGAAGAACAGTCGGAAATGATGGCAATGTTCATCAGGATCGTCGGCATATTCGTAACCGTTATCTTCAGTTTCGGAGCCATGATCGGAGCCACTATTACAATGTACGCCGCTGTTGCCAACCGCACGGTTGAGATCGGCACATTGAGAGCGCTCGGATTCAGCCGGAGGAGCATAATGCTCGCTTTTCTGGTGGAGTCGCTCTTCCTTTCATTCCTCGGCGGGGTGATCGGACTTGCGCTGGCATCGGCGCTGTCATTCGTGCAGATATCCACGCTTAATTTCGGGTCGTTCACCGAGCTTTCATTCAGGTTCTCACTGTCACCCGATATTATCATAACTTCCCTGATATTCTCAATCTTCATGGGCTTCCTCGGTGGTTTTCTGCCGTCGTTCAGAGCCGCGCGGCTGAATATTGTTAATGCGCTTAGGGGAGTTTGATCAGAGGTTAGTGGTTAGTCTATTCACCACAGAGGTCACAGAGGTCACAGAGAAGGTGTCTCATGAGTCCCTCCTCAGTGGGCTCTGTGTTCCGCCGCGGTGGACTGTGGTTTTTCTAACTTTTATTTTCACACAATGGTTAACGGTTAACGGAACCTCGCCACTCATCACTCACCACTGAAAACGGGCAATGGCACAGCCTCAAGCGAGTAACGATCCTCCCTACTCGCCACTCCCTACTCACTACTGAAAACGGGTAATGGCACAGCCACAAGCGCGCAACGGGTAACGATCCTCACTACTCACCACTGATAAAAAACAATACCCCACTCCCATTATTAGGTCAATTGTAATAATTTTCCTAAATTGAAGAATCAAATTGGGAATCTATATGAAATATCTGGTGATGTTGGTTTTGGTTGTCAATTCCCTGCTTTTTGGGCAGTGGAGTGAAGTGGATATCTATCCGTTTAGCGGTGAGATAACAAAGTTTTTTATGACTGATTCGCTTAATATAACTGCTATATATAAAGGCGACTCATCAGCAGTTATCAAAAGCAGCGATGGAGGCAGGAACTGGTCATTTGTTGCCAAGACTCCGTTTATATACGCCAAGCACGCTTCATTCATTAATAAAGATACATTTTTTATTGGTGCAAGTAATCCAATTGCCATTTACCTTACTGTCAATGGCGGCTCGACTTGGACTGCAGTGCCATTCCCTCCATGGCATGGCGGTATTAGTAACATGCAATTTTGGGATCTAAAATTTGGGTATGTCTTGGTGTACGCGCGTACAGGGCCATACACCACATTTTTGAAGACGACTGATGGTGGAATGAACTGGTCGGTTCTCGACTCGACCTGGATTAAGGCAACAAATTTTAAATTTATCAGCCGAAATGAGGGTTGGCTGCTGGGTGAACAATTGCGTCACACAACAGATGCGGGGAACAGTTTTACCGTTCTTGATCTGCCGGCTGGTTTTCAAGGATGTTCTTCGATAGATAAGTTCTCTGACAGCATAATTGTGCTGGGGAGCAAAAAAGTTCTTCAAATCCCACCACCACCATATTTCACTGAGGAAGCTCCTCAAGTGGCATTTTCAACAAACGGTGGAAATACCTGGAATTATCAGGATTTCTCAAGTTCCTATTTACGGGGGATACCCACCGACTTCAAACTCCTTGACGAAAACACTGCAATTTCATTTCTCTCCGGGGGTAACGGCGTCTTCTTTACTACAGATAGAGGGCAGAACTGGAGCGGAGGACAAATTCCCCAAAGATCTTATAAATTTCTCGACACGCATGTACTTGAAAACCGTGTATTCATCGCCGGTTCAGGATCTGTCTTCCTTGCTTCGGGACAAAACATTGTAGATCCATGGGATCTGCGTTTGGAGTGTATATTGCTCGAACACCGGGGGTTTGATGCAAATAATCCCGGTTCCATTGTAGTCGGCACATATAATCCCGGTAGCTATAAATCCAAGGTGTATATCTCCACCGACAGGGGGAGGAACTGGCGAACGGAGTATTTTCCCGATGAAGTGGGAATGAATGTTGAGATCGCGAGCGATTCTCTTGTGTTTATCTCTTCACAATACCAAATATATAAGTCAGATATCTCCTGCAAGGTTTTTCAGCCGGTCGGTCCCGTTTTTAATCATTTCATTGAAGAAATAAAGGTTGCACCCAATGGCAATATTTTGGTTGGCACCTTCAGAAACCTGCAGCTTAGTACAGATGGTGGGCAAACATGGAGCATAAAACACAGTAACACTACAACTCCATATACTTCAATTAACATGTTTGCCGATGGTACAGGTTTTGTCGTAAGCGACGGTCTCTACAAAACCATGGACCATGGTGTTTCATGGACGGCGGTGGGTATTTCAGGTTTCACACCAAAACATGCCGGATTTTATGACAATAAAAATGGATTTATTGTCGGAAAAGATGCGAAACTATACCGCACAAGAAATGCCGGAGGTACTTTTGAAGTTGTAAATTTTCCGGGGCTAACCTCCGCCTCTTACATTTTTTGTTTCGACTCGTTAAATTATTTTCTATCTGGTAACAAACCTTACTCCACCTATGACGGTGGATATTCGTGGAGGGAGAACGAGAGTATCATCCCGGGAGCAGCATCGTTCCATCAAGTACACATGTTTGATCATTTTGACGGTATCGCAGCCAATTTAGGTGGTATCCCGGGTATCTGGATAACCTCCAACCGCGGTAACACGCCTGTTGAATTGTCGGGATTCTCAGCAGTTTCGCTTGGAAACAAGGTCGCGCTACAGTGGACCACCGAAACAGAAACCAACAACATGGGCTTCGAGATAGAGCGGCGCTACAAACACAGTGACTGGAAAACCATCGCCTTCTCAAAAGGTTCAGGGACATCCACGAAGCGGATATACTACGGTTACGACGACAATGAACCGAAAGCCCCGGCGATACTCTACTACCGCCTGAAACAGATCGACTACGACGGCAGATACTCTTACTCAGACGAAGTCGAAGTGATCCTTGGCGAAGTGCCTGAGAACTACTCGATCAATCAGAACTACCCGAACCCCTTCAACCCAAGTACGAAGGTGTCATTCTCTCTCCCCGAGGAGAACGAGGTAATGATCCGGGTTTTCAACACTATGGGCGAATTAGTGAGGGAGATCAACCGCGGCATCCTCCCGCATGGCTGGTTCGATCAGGACATCGAAATGGGAAATTCACCCTCGGGGGTATATTTCTGTCAGGTTTTCTGCACGAATACAGTTTCTGGCAGAACTAAGGCGCTGATGACTAAGATGGTGCTGCTGAAATAGCGAGAACCTTTTGAAGTGTGAACTGTGAACTGTGAAGTTTTA
>JAEYUD010000038.1 GCA_023433685.1 Bacteroidota bacterium | reverse complement strand
CTACGGTATGAATGAGCTGGGTGTTTTCTACAACAGGCCATACAAGAAATCCGCCAGGATCGTGGGTGAAGTGCTTGGTAAGTACCACCCTCACGGCGATTCGGCGGTTTATGAGACGATGGTGCGTATGGTTCAGGACTTCTCTCTTAGGTACCCCCTTGTAATGGGTCAGGGTAACTTCGGGTCGGTCGATGGCGACTCCGCCGCGGCGATGAGGTACACCGAGGCACGTCTCGCCAGGATATCAGAGGAAATGTTGCGCGATCTTGAGAAAGATACAGTTGATTTCGCCCCCAACTTTGATGATTCTCTCCAGGAGCCGAGGGTTCTCCCCTCATACCTGCCGAACCTTCTGGTTAACGGATCGAGCGGAATTGCGGTCGGTATGGCTACAAACATCCCGCCTCACAACCTTAACGAGGTTGTTAACGGACTTGTAGCATTGATCGACGACAAGGATATCTCGATCGAGGATCTGATGCAGCACGTTACTGCTCCTGACTTCCCGACCGGCGGTATAATTTACGGTTACTCCGAAGTTAAATCAGCCTATCTTACCGGTAGAGGAAAACTTATTGTCCGCGCCAAAGCGAACACTGAAACCCTGAAGAACGGCAGGATGCAGATCATCGTGACCGAGCTTCCGTATCAGGTGAACAAGGCAGCACTTCTCGAGAAGATAGCAATGCAGGTAAAGGAAGGGAAACTGCAGCACATTTCCAACCTGAGGGATGAGTCTGACAGGGATGGCATGCGCATGGTTATCGAGCTTAAGAAAGACGCGCAGCCCGCGGTTGTTCTCAATCAGCTCTACAAACACACCCAGATGCAGGTTACTTTTGGCGTTATCATGCTCGCGCTCGTTAACGGCGTTCCAAAGGTTCTGAACCTGAAAGAGATGATGCGGCACTTCCTTGATCACAGAATGGTGGTTCTGATCCGCAGAACAAAATTTGAACTTGACGCTGCCGAAAGACGCGCGCACATCCTCGAAGGTTACATTATCGCGCTTGATAATATCGACGAGGTTATCGCGATAATCAAGGCTTCGAAGGATACCGAGACCGCCAGAAACAACCTTATGGCCCGTTTTGGACTTTCTGAGATCCAGGCCAAAGCCATCCTCGACATGCGTTTGCAGCGACTCACCGGTCTGGAACGCAAGAAGATCGAAGATGAGTATAAAGAGCTCCTTAAACTTATCGAAAGACTGCGTGGTATTCTTGAGAGCGAGCAGAAGAGAAATTTGATAATCAAAGAAGAACTGCAGGCCCTTGTGGTTAAGTATGGCGACGAAAGACGCACCGAAGTGATCCACGACTATGAAGATTTTTCACTCGAAGACATGATCGCGGAAGAGGATGTGGTTGTTACCATCTCCCATCGTGGATTTATTAAGAGATTCCCCGCAAGCGGTTACAGAAAACAAAAACGTGGTGGCAGAGGTGTTACAGGTGCCGGTATGAAAGATGGCGATTTCATCGAAACGATGTTCGTCGCTTCAACTCATCACTACATCATGTTCTTCACTGACAAGGGCCGCTGCTACTGGCTAAAGGTTTATGAAGTGCCCGATGTCGGTCGCTCCGCTCTGGGCCGTTCGATACTGAATCTTATCGAGAAAACCCCCGATGAGAGGATAACCGCCTTTGTAACCGTTAAAGAATTCAAAGACGACCAGTACGTAGTGATGGTTACAAGAAACGGCGTGATCAAAAAGACCGTTCTCTCCGCCTACGGAAACGTGAGGAGATCGGGTATCATCGCGCTGAACCTTAACGATGGTGACTCGCTGATAAGCGTCCGCCTCTGCGAAGCCGGCGACAACGTGATCATCGGAACTCATGACGGTATGGCTATCAGATTCGATGAATCAGCCGTCCGTGACATGGGACGTGGTGCCACAGGTGTTATCGGTATAAGGCTCGAAAAAGATGACTTCGTAATCGGCGCTCTTGTTATCAAACGCACCAGCACCGTAATGGTGGTTACCGACAAGGGCTACGGTAAACGCTCCGACGTGAACGACTACCGTGTTACCAACCGTGGCGGCAAGGGTGTTATCACCGTAAAAACCACTGACAAAACCGGTAAGCTGATGGCAATGATGGAGCTTAACGACAACGATGAGTTGATGTGCATGACCTCCGGCGGTATGGTAATCAAAATGTCCGCCAAGGATATACGCACCATGGGCAGAAACACCCAGGGTGTCAGGGTTATCAACCTTAAGGATAATGATGCCATCACCGATATCGCCAAAGTTGTCCCCGATGAAGAAGAAGGAGAAGCAGAACTTCTCTAAGTCTGATGGATGACGGCTGAAGGCTGAAACGCCTTCGGCGGGAAACACTTTGAGTTATTAAGGCTGTCTGAGAGGGCAGCCTTTTTTTATGTTAAATATTATTCGCCGCGTCGAAGTTAAATGTTAGTTCCCGGGGGGTGATGAGCCAATAGCCCGGAGTTTCAACCCCGGGAAAATGATGAAACGCGTTTATAAACACAAATTATTATATTTTTTTGCGTTTATAAACACAAATTATCTTGTTTTCAGTGGCGAGTAGTGAGTAGTGAGTAGTGAGTGGTGAGGGTCATACTGCCGCGGCGAAGTAAAATGATCTGAAAGCCTGATGGAAGTAGAGCCATGTAGATATCTAAAGGGATTGCACCTCTTGGACGGACACCATAAAAGTGAATAAAATTTAATCAGATTCTTTTCAATCTGATGAATTCTTGTTAAGTTTATCAGGTTTAAATATCATTCCCCGTTATAATCGGTTGAAAGAATGGTGCTTTTATGAACGCACGCTTTTTTATCCTCACCTTCTTCACTTTCGCGTCTTTTATCCTGCCACAGGAGAAGCCTCAGTTACGAATTCCTTTTTGGACTCCCAGCATCGCAAATATCACCTTCGCAAACAATGGGGAGATGTTCCTGGCGTATGGAAATGATCCGGTAGCACTATTGTGTGATTCAAGGACCGGGAAGATTCTCCGCAGCCTGTTAGTAAGCAAAAGCAGAAACGGATATAAATTTGGATGTTTTATAGGAAACGCAAATAAAGTTCTGCTGGTCGAAAATATTGGCGAAAAAGTTACTGTCATCGATCCTGGTTCAGGCACTTTGGAGGTGCAAATTCCCCTTCAACCCGGATATTCTGTCGACCGGTCTTCAATAAATGTGGAAGGCACAAAACTTGTCTCACACGACGACACTTCCGTAACAATCCATGATCTTGCCACCGGGCGCGAGCTAAAAAGAATTCCCGTATACAAGCCTGAAACCGTGTCTATCAGCAGCACTTGGTTTGATAAAGATGATAAATCAATACTTGTGCTGGGCAAGACCGGGGAGTTGCTCACATTCGATGTCTCAACTGGAAAGAAGCTCAAAACCACACACCTTGCTCCCAATGGCGAAACCGAAAAGAACGGTGAGGTCTTCTGGTTCGGGATCACCCCGGTTGTGGCCAGTGATGCCATTGTTCAACTCAATGAATCTCTTGGCAGCATAACTGTCTGGAAATCGTCTAATGGGAAAATCCTGTGGCAAAGGAAGATTTTCAAGCATGAGTGGGAAGATAACAATCTTGTGTTCAACGGCCGGCGGGATTTGGTAGCATTCTCATCAGCGAAAGAGATCATCGATATCATTGAGGTTTCCACTGGTCGCATGATCTCACAGATAAAAACGGGAAAACAATCCTGGCCGATGGAGTTTAGCCCCGATTCAAAAACCGTATCGGTTTTGTCCGGCGGTTTTGATCCGGATACAATGGTCATGGCTAAAACCACTTTATGGACTGTATCGACAGCGAAACAACTTCCTTTTTCAACGGGAGAAGATGACGGAATATCCTTCTTTACAAGATTCAACCCGGTGAAAAGTGAGTTGATTGAATGTACGCATCTGGGCTTGGGTTGTTATTCAATGGCCGGGGTCAGGAAATATTTCGTGCCCAGGGTGCTCTTTCCAGGTAACTCCGTTGTTGCAGGAGAGAGGTTTTTTACTGTCTCTGATGGTGTTGTTAAAGCGAGAGACTTACTATCGGGTAGAATTGAGTCGCAACGCTCCTTTGAGGGCAGATCAATAAAACTCCCCCTGTCGGATCTGAAAATCAAATCTGTTCATTCGCATCTTCAGTTATCTGAGGACTTGAAAACTGTATTCTCAAATTCGTTCAATGAGATAGTTGCGCTCGATAATAATTTAAAACAAACAGCAGCTTTTGATGAGGTGCCAGAGCTGTTTTGGTTGATGTTTAAGTTCTATGAAATGGGATATCACGGGGAAGTTCTCTCTGTCAGCAATGACACGAAGTATATTGGGATTGTTGACACTGGCTCAGCAGTTTCATTTTATGATTTAACATCATCCGGATTCATAGGGAAATACAATTCCCTGAAACCCTTCAGTCGTCTCTTTTTTGGTCCCATGAATGACGTTATTACCCTGTTTCATCTTGATGACGAATATCATTCTGTACCATTGAACAAGATCGAGAAACTGCGGATCCAAGGTGGTAAACTGACGGTACCTGTACAGGAACCTTACACTTTGGAAGGAAGGATCGAAGGAATTTCAAAAAATGCCAGGTACACACTGGTCTCCCGGGATGATGGATATCAAGTGATCGAGAACAATGGCTTTTCATCAGTTTTTGAAGTTAACTCAGCCGCTCTATCGTGCATAAACTTTGACCGGTCGGGGGATTATCTGGTCTTAATTACTCAAGCCGGAGAGTTAAAGGTTGTTGAGATTTCAAGCGGAACCACAGTTTGTGATTTTGATATATCCAAAAAAGAAATCACTGATCCCGATTGTGATTTTGAGTATTTTCCCCTCTCCGGTAAGCTTGTTTGTGTTGCTAATACAAAACAGAAATATTTTCTATTCGACACAAAGAACGGTAAACTGGAGATGGGACTTGTCTTCCAGGGCCATTATCTGTTTGATTCTCAAACTAACGATTTGCTGATAACAGAAGACAGTGGGCGCTACACTTTTCATCGCCGCTCCACCGGCGAGCAACTCTTTACACTTTACGAACTGGGTGAAGATTGGGCTCTTATTCACCCATCAGGCCTCTTCGATGCCACCCCGGGGGCGATGGAGAAGATGTATTATGTTCAGGGGTTGGACATAATTGAATTCGAGCAACTGAAAGACAAGTATTGGGAGCCCGGACTTTATGAGAAAGTTATGAAGGGTGAACGGCTCAGGGATGTGGAGGCTTTGGATAAGAAGCTGGAACTTTGGCCTGAAGTAAAAGAACTGGTTTTTCATGAGAACTACGAAAAACTTCAGATCTCACTTGAGAACAGGGGTAGGGGGATCGGTAAAGTACAGGTGTTCCTTAACGGGAAAGAAATCATCAATGACGCGCGGGGAAAAGAGATACGACCTCTTCAAAAGTCGGCTCAGATAACCATTGGACTTAAGGATCACCCCTTGCTGGTAAATGGTGTGAACAAGGTGGAAGTGTTAACCTGGAACGCTGTTGGAACTCTTTCCGGCAAGAGGGAATCTGCCGAATTTCTGGTTGAGAAAGAATCTCATCTGCCCGAGGTCTATATAGTCTCAATCGGAGTGTCAGACTATGAGGGGAGCAAGATCGATCTAAAGTATGCATCAAAAGATGCCTCCGACTTCCTCTATGCCACAAGGCTTGCTGCCAGGAATCTCTTCACCGATGCCGGGACTCACACTTACCTCTTAAATACAGAGAAAGACAACCCCCTCCAACCGATAAAATCAGAAATTACCGGTATCTTCAGGGAGATAGGCAGAAAAGCCAGGGCGGAAGATGTTGTGATCGTCTATCTTTCAGGCCACGGCCTTAGTATTGGTGGAGAGAGCGGAGACCTTTACTACCTTACCCGCGATGCCTTTTCACCCAATCCGGAGATTTACAGCGACCCTTCCGTGAAGGATAAATGCACCATTTCAGGCTCTGAGATGATAGAACTGTTGAAGGGGATACCCGCGACGAAGCAAGTGCTGATCATCGACGCGTGTTCATCCGGGAAACTTGTTGACAATCTGGTGGAAAAAAGGGACATTGAATCGTCGATCGTAAAAGCCCTTGACAGAATGAAAGACAGGGCAGGACTTCACATAATAACTGGCAGCGCCGCGGATGCGGTGAGCTACGAAGCGAGCAGATACGGACAGGGCTTGCTTACCTACAGCATTCTCGCGGGGATGAAGGGGCTTGCACTCAAGGATAACCGGACGGTGGATGTGTCTCTTCTGATGCAGCACGCAAGGGAAATGGTGCCTAAACTCGCGCAGGGGATCGGGGGTATTCAGGAGCCGAGGATATTTTCACCCAAGGGGGCAGAGAGTTTTGATATCGGTCTGATTCTTGAAAAAGATAAGCAATTGATCCCTTTAGCGAAGGAGAAAGAGATATTTGTAAACTCGGTATTTCTGGATATAAACGAGTTCTCTGATCTACTTTCACTGGGTGAGTTGATCGATCAGAAACTTGAGGACATCTCGTTAGAAGGGAAAGGGGCACCCTTGGTCTTCTGGGGGGTTAACTCGTTCCCGGGTGCTTACAAGATATCAGGAAATTATTCGATCGTAGGAAATAAGATTGAAGTGAGATTCAAAATTCTAAAAGACAAGACCGGCAACAAAACTGTAACCGTGACAGGTGACAGAAATGATTTGGATGCTTTGGCTAAGATGATAATCAAAATTGCTCTGGATGGGAT
>JAEYUD010000267.1 GCA_023433685.1 Bacteroidota bacterium | reverse complement strand
CACCCATCGTGGGAACATGATTTCGCACCCTCATAGTATTAAAACCCGAGACTTTGATCGTGGTATCAATTGATGAAAACGCCTTAAAAGCAAAATAAGGACTCCCGGCCTGGGTAATAAAAATGCCGTCTTTCGAAAGATGTTTTCTCACTATAATGTAAAACTCTTCCGAGTAGAGTCTGCTTAGATCAGAATTCCTGGGATCCGGGAAATCTGCAATAATCACATCAAAAATATCCTTGCTCTCTTCAAGAAAGTTGAAAGCGTCCCTGTTTATTACCTTCACCCTTGTGTCAAAAAGAGAACTGTCATTAATTGAAGTAAGGATATCATTTTCGCGGGCTATCCGGGTCATCGCCGGGTCGATATCCACCAGTGTGACACTTCGGACATCATTAAATTTGAGAGCCTCTCTCGCCGCGCATCCATCACCACCACCCAGGATCAAAATTCTGTTCCGACTTCCGGCAAGGTACAGGGGAATTTGAACAAGTGGTTCATGATACATTGCCTCATCGTAGGAACTGAACTGTACACTGTTGTTGAGATACAACCAATGATAGTCTTTCCATCTGGTGATGACTATTTTCTGATATCGGGATTGTTCTTCATACACTATCTGATCAAGGTACTTCATCTGCTCAGAAAATCTTATTATCGGCTTCGCGAACGCGGCACCAGAGACCAAAAGTATGATCACTCCCGCGATAGCAAGGTTCATCCGGACTTTTTTATATTTAAATTTGTCTCTTAGGTAGATATAAAGTGCCAACGCGACCGAGAAATTGATCGCTCCGAGAATGAAAGGTGTGTAGGTCAGTCCGATCAAAGGTAAACCGACAAACGCAAAGAAGATTCCCCCCACTAAGCTGCCATAATAGTCTTTCTCAAGTACATTCGCGATATTGACCCTGAGTTCTTCAAACTCCTCATTTAATCTTGTAACGATCGGGATCTCCAGCCCGATTAACAAGCCGATAAATATGGCAAGAGAGTAGATAACAATACCCCGGAACTCCGGAAATGCGGAAAGCGAATATACTGTTATAGCAGAAAACGAAGTGGCGATTGAGAGGGTGAATTCGATCAGAATAAATTTCTCGAGCAGATTATGTTTGACATACTTGCTCAGACTACTCCCCGCGCCCATGGAAAAGAGCATTAGCGAAACTATCAGGGTCCATTGGATCACAGAATCGCCAAGAAAATACGCTGCAAGAGTGGATAAAATATACTCCGCTACAATTCCGGATAGCCCGGTCGCGAAAAGACAGACTTTAAGAAGGTTTGATCGCTTCACTAACCTATAGTGCCCACACTATCAAAAGAGCGGTACCAATATAGACGAATCCCTCGATAAGCCCAGCGCCATTGTTCGGGACAGTCTGTCCCGCTACCTCGTAGCTAAGTCTCTTTCCGGGAAGTATCAGCTTGTCAGTGAAAAGCCTGACCAATGGAAGCAAAACGATACCGATGACAAGATTAAGACCCACATCAACACCAAAGTTCTCCCATCCCGGGAAATCACCAAACATCGCCTGATTTATGATAATTGAAATGGCAATAAGAATACCCGCGAAACCCAATCCGGCAGCAACATTATCCTTTTCGATCTCCTTCAGGTAATCATAAGGTGTGATAAACTGGTAAAGGAATGAGAAAAGTATCAATGCAATCTGACCGATTCCCCAGAATGCAAGTGCGGTGAAAACGCTTCCACCTTCACCCGACACGGCACTCGAAACCACAAGTCCCGTTGCTATCGAGGATGCGCCGAGAACAACAGCTGTGCCTGCATTACGGTCGGTTATGATCTCTTTAGGCGCGTCAATCCCACGAAGGATAAACCAGTCGTTAAGGTAGCCCGCAATATTAAGAAGCAGGATTGAAAGTAAACCATAAATGCCGATATCGATAAGGTCCTGAGTCAGTCCGGCAGAAGGTCCCCAAAAGCCCCCCCCGATCGAATTGATCACGCCTGCAAAATAGCTGGCTTATACAATGGCAAATGAAAAATTATCCTTCTCAACCAGTTCATCCTTCACCTTATATGTTGGATTGAACAGCCTGAAGGAAAAAATCCCAATCAGAAGCAGGATGAGGCATGCGATAAAATAAACGGCGGCATTTAATAAGTGATCGATCAGCATCTCATTTACCTCCAAATCCACCACGTGAACGCACATTCGGAGTTCCACGTCCTGTTGAGCGCGAAACTTTGTTGTTTACCTTTTCCTTAAAACTTTGCGACCCGCTTTTTATCTTCCCGAGTTTCTCATTAAATGTTGCAGGCCGGGTTTTTGATGTGTAAGATCCATAGGTACCATATTTGCTTCCACCTCCAAGGTCTTTTCCGTAATAAGGCTTTCTATACCTGTAATTCCGGTTGAAGTCATCATAATCACCGCGATAAATCGATCCGGAAGCAAGATTAAGCATCGAGCTTAAAAACATGTACTGACCATAGAACTGCCAAAAGGAACCTCCGGAACCGTTCACCCAGTGACCATACTGCGGATTACCGACGTAATTGTTATAGCCCGCTGGTGAAGCAGATTTTACAATCTTCCCGTCTTTGCCTTTTGAAGCAATCTCCATCCCGAGATAGTTCTCGTTCTCCCAGAAAAACTCCTCACTCACCTCGATCCAATCGGTGACCTGCTCTTTGATCTTGACACTGTCATACTGACGGATGATCTGATATTTGTGTTTGTAATCTTTGAAAAAGATCCCGTCTACATCCATATCGTTAAGGATAATGGAGAACATCGGTACCTTTTCAGCGTTTAGCTTGGTGATCTGTTCATCGACGGGAGTTTTAGTATATTCTTTGCCGCATCCCTGAAGGAATACGAGAGCGAGAGACAGTATTAATAGCTTTTTCATTTCAGATTTCCGGGGAAAATATTGCTGATCTCACTTTCATCAAAAACCCTTCCAATGCTGGCTTCAAAATCGTCTTCACCCCATTGCTCGAGTGTCAACAGATACCGGCCTGACTCATCACGATAGTCCCAAGAAATAAACGGATCCCAGTTATTTCCTAAAATATCACGAAAATTGCCGGCATTTTCACCTTTCCTGAAGAAAGTTCTTCCGCTGAATTCAATTGTTCGTCTTGGTTTTTCGTTTTCAGTAATTTCGTCGGCGAGACCCCGGTCGATAGTGTCTATCGATATCTCCTTCATAACCGTGATCTCGATCTCATCATCTTCCTCAACGTGGAGATATGCTACCGAATCCGCGGATTTTATTTGAAATTCAAGCGTAAAAAACTCGTCACCCCAGTCGTATTCATACTCTTTGGTAACCTCCCAGCTCTTTCCTTCCAGGTCGAGTACAAAACCTCTCCGAAGATCAGTCACTTTAAGGTTTGTGGGATCGAACTGTGGTTGCTCAGATTCATTTTTCTTTTTCTTAAACCAGCCAAACATTCCGGGATCCTGTATTTAAAATGAAGGGGTACCCCGCAATGGGCACCCCGTAACAAACTTTTAAGGTTTTTTTAACTTGTTTTTAAGATCTTCAAGCAGCATATCACCTTGAAGATCGGTTGATTCAAGTGCTTTATCGATCTTGGTGTTGAGACCTTCATTAAGACCTTCCATTTCGGCATAGGCTTGTGCAAGAGTTTCGTCAGCCTCCACTTTTTGTTTCATTCTTTCAAGCATGGCAACAGTGCTGTCTGCATCTATTCCGGAAAGTTGTTTGTTCACCTTCTTCATTGATTCGGCAGTTTTGGCTCTTGCTTTCAGAGTGATCAGGTCATTCTCCTGTTGCTGGATTGTCCGTTTCAACTTCTCGATCTGCCCCTGAAGTTTGTTTATCATCTCGTTCTGTTTTTCGAGATTGATAGAAGCCTCTGACGATTTTTTAACGCTGTCTTCTTTCTGAAGAAGTGCTTCTTTCGCTAATTTTTCAGCTTCCTCAGGTGCCATCTGTCCATTCTCAGCCCTCTGCAGCAGGAGCACGGCCTTTCTCTCCCACTCCACTGATCTTTCAGAATAGAGGTTTTTATCCCTCTCCATCTTGATTGCCTGAGCTTTAACTTCTGCAAAAGCCTGCATAGCCTGTGAGAGATTCCCTTTCAGATCGCGGATCGCCTGCTCTGACATTTTTATCGGATCTTCAAGTTTATCAACTACATTGTGGGCTTCGGCCTGCCCGATCTTAAATAATCTTTTGAATAGGCTCATAAATCCTCCTACTTGCAAATTTCAATGAGAAAATCAGTGTGTTCAGCCATTGCCATATGAATCGCGGAAATGGTACCTTCAACTTCATTTTCGTCCAGATTCTCAATTTGAAGCGTATCACGGAACAATAAATTGTTCTGCGAATCCTCAAGAACGAAAGCGCCATGGACAAGATTCCTGTTTATTTGCAGGAGTTTTTTATACACACCTGCCTCATCTTTCTTTAATCTGCCGATGTACTGCTCGAATATCAAAAGTGGTTCTTCGCAATCGATAATGAGATTTGATATCCCTTTATCGTAATCGTCCACAATAACGATCTCCTCTTCAGGTATCTCTCTTGATACATGGTATCCAAGGTTTACCAGATAGGATTTCACGAGTTCAAATTTTGAAGACATATTTATTTCCTCTTTGATTTTATTTTGAACGAAATATAACCATAATTCTGCTAAATTACCGGAGTTATTTGATTATTTTTCAGGCAAAATGATAAACGGTTTCAATAAACCATGATGAAAAAATTCTCATTGATATTTGAACTATGTAAATGTGCTAATAACGACCTGACGGACAACGGAAAGCTGGAGGATCAATTTATTAAACTTTTACAAAGTGCCGGCTTCACACCCGTTTCTACACAAAAACACGAGTTTGAACCCCACGGATTAACCTTTGCGGCTATTCTGACCGAGTCGCATGCGGTTCTTCATTCCTGGCCTGAAGAGTCGAGAATCTCGATCGATATTTATACCTGCTCCTTCCCTGAAAAACTCGAGAACTTCATTGGTCTTGCATTGGATGAGTTCAAACCCGGGAAGTATTTCTTCAAAGTTATCGACAGGAACAAAGCAGTCGACATCTAACCGGTCTGCTTAATTGATCTTCCCTTCCAATATCTCTTTAAGAAGATTGTCTGAACCTTCTTCAAGAAGATCAATCACATAGTGAAAAGCTTCGGGGCCTTCATAATATGGATCAGGAACCTCCGCTACCTTCTCTGAATGAACAAATTCGGTCATCATCCTTACTTTTTTTGTGTATTCCCCATTCCGGTCAAGTGACAGAATATTCCTGTAATTTGAGCGATCCATCGCCAGAATAAGATCATACTCCTTCAAGTCAGATTTAATCAGTACACGTGCCCTGTGAGGTGTAATGTCGTATCCCCTTTCACGGCAGTGCTTTATCATTCGCGCGTCTGCTGTATCTCCAACATGAAAACTTGCGGTACCTGCTGAATCAACTTCAAAATTCTCTTCAAGCCCCGCTTCTTTTATTTTTTTAGTGAAAACTCCCTCACCTGCAGGTGATCTGCAGATGTTCCCAAGACAAACAAAAAGTATTTTCATTTTCTTTCAATAATTTATTGGTTTTGATGCGACAAAAATAACCCCGGTACAAGTAACTTAAAAGGATATTCGGAAGTAACCCCTCTTTCATGCAGAAAATCACTAAATTTAAAGTTAATTAAAAATAAATTTCGGATGATTATGTCTTATAGATCTGTTTCTGTTAAAGAACTTCTTACCGCTGGTGATAAATTTGAGGGAGAAAAACTGTCTCTGACCGGTTGGGTTAGAACCTCCCGCTCATCAAAGAATTTCGGATTTATTGAACTGAACGACGGCACAAGCTTCAAAAATCTTCAGGTGGTTTTTGAAGATTCTTTGAGCAACTTTGAAGAGATCGAAAAAGTATCAATCGGATCATCCCTTGAGGTTAAAGGTGAATGGGTCCGTTCGGTCGGTGATAAACAGCCTTTTGAATTAAAAGCCACTGAGATCAAGCTGATCGGGTTTGCCACTCTGGACAATCCTATTCAGAAAAAGAGACATTCGTTTGAATTTCTCCGTACGATAGCGCATCTTCGCCCAAGAACAAACACTTACATGGCAACCTTCAGAGTTCGCTCGATCGTTTCCCATGCGATACATAAATTCTTCCAGGAGCGCGGATTTGTTTATGTTCACACTCCAATCATTACGAGCACTGATGCTGAAGGAGCCGGTGAAATGTTCCGGGTTACCACCCTTGACATGAACAATCTTCCGAAAACCGAAAACGGCCAGATTGATTACTCCCAGGAACTCTTTGGTAAACCTTCATTTCTTACTGTTTCGGGGCAGTTGGCTGTTGAGGCCTTCTGTTTTGCTTTCAGAAATGTTTATACATTTGGACCTACATTCCGCGCCGAAAACTCAAATACCGCGAGACACGCGAATGAATTTTGGATGATCGAGCCGGAGATCGCTTTCGCGGATCTTAATGATGACATGGCTCTCGCGCAGGACATGATGAAGTACGTATTGAATGAGGTAATTACTCTCGCTCCCGATGAACTTGAATTTTTCAACAAGTTTGTAGATAACGAACTCCTTGCCCGGCTCGATAACGTTGTAAATTCTGATTTCGCCACAATAACTTACACAGAAGCCATCGAGTATCTGAAAAAATCTGGACAACAGTTCGAGTACCCTGTCGATTGGGGTGAAAATCTCCAGACTGAGCATGAGCGATACCTCACAGAAGCCATTTTCAAAAAACCGGTTTTTGTTATCGACTATCCGAAAGATATTAAGGCATTCTATATGAAGCTCAACAGCGATAACAAAACTGTACGCGCGATGGATCTGCTCGTACCCGGAGTTGGAGAGATTATTGGTGGAAGCCAGAGAGAAGAAAACTTCGATGTGCTCCATCAAAAAATGCTTGAGGTTGGTATAGTTCCGGAAGAATACGAGTGGTACCAGGACATCCGAAAATTCGGTACCTTCCCACACGCCGGTTTTGGTCTTGGGTTGGAGAGAGCGGTAATGTACCTCACCGGAATGAAAAATATCCGTGACGTGATTCCTTACCCAAGAACCCCGAACAACTTGTTGTTCTAAAAATTAAGGCGGTTAAATTCACAATGATTTAACCGCTTTTTTCTTTTTTTTACAATCCGATTAAATTATCTTGCTTAAACAATTTAAAAGATTAAGATGGAAAAAAGCCTAAACCGGATATTCGTACTTCTCCTCTGCTTCGCGGTTGTTTTGATGTTCTACCTCCTCTCCGCGTTTTCAGCGATAATCATACCGCTTACGTTTGCCTTCCTGGCGGCAACCATGTTTCAGCCGATAACCATCTACCTCAGAAGCAAAAAAGTGCCGTTTTACCTGATCATTCCTTCCATTTCAATTATTACTCTTGGTATCCTGTTCCTGATGTATCTGATTATATCTTCCACTGTTGCACAGATAAGTTCGCAGAGCGGGGATTTCGCGCAGGTGCTTATCTCCCGGTTTGATGGAATTTTAACCGGACTGGAAAAGTTTGTGAACGAACGCTTTCATGCCAAAATGGACATCGAAAAAGAGCTTACCGGGATGCTCTCAACCGAGTTTGTCTCTTCCGCAGCCAAGGGGCTTGTCAGTTCATTTACAGCATTCACTAACAGTTTCTTCTGGTTCTCAATCTATTTCGTGGTATTCTTGTTCGCGCTTCCAAACTACAGAAGATATCTTCGGTACGTTGCCGGCGGGCAGAACCTCGAACTCACAACAACAGCTTACATCACCATACAGAAGTTTATCTACACGTATGCCAACATCAAACTGTTTATAAATCTGATCGTCGGCATTCTTGTCTATGTGATCTGTATAGCTTTTGGAATTAAATTCGCATTTCTCTGGGGATTTGTCGCATTCCTACTTCATTTCATACCTTTTGTCGGCGCGATTATATCGGTAATCTTCCCCTCTTTGATGTCGTTGATACAGTTCGATAACCTTTTTATTCCGGGTATCGTCTTTGTGCTTCTTTCAACTGTGCAAATGGGAATGGGGAATGTTATTGAACCAATTCTAATGGGTAACAAGTTACGGCTGAACACGATAACTGCAATGTTCGGACTTGTTTTCTGGGGTACGATGTGGGGCGTCAGTGGTCTTTTCCTCGGGATCCCGATGCTTGTTATCTTTAAAGTAATGCTTGAACAGTTCCCTGAAACCGCTTTGTTTGGCAGAATAATGGGATTCCCCGAAGACAAGGAAGGCAACAGGGTAAGGAGTTGGGACCCAACAACCATCATTACAAAAAGTTTCAAAACCCCTCCTTCCTCTGAAACTAAAGAGAAGGAATGAAGGTTATTTAATTATCATTAACATATTGGAGAAAAAATGGCAGATATCACATTAGGCGGCAACAAAGTTAGCACCATCGGAAGCCTTCCCGCGGTTGGCACAAGCGCGCCTGAATTTACACTCGTTAAAGATGACCTCTCTGAAATTAAACTCGGCGATCTCAAAGGCAAGAGGGTTCTATTAAACATCTTCCCGAGCCTTGATACAGCAGTTTGCTCAACTTCGATCAGGAAGTTCAACGAAAGAGCATCATCAACTGACAACACAGTAGTTCTAAGTGTTTCTCTAGATCTTCCTTTCGCGCACAAGAGATTCTGCACAACCGAAGGCCTCGATAAAGTTCACGGAGTAAGCGGATTCAAAGGTTCCTCTTTTGGAGCGGATTATGGTGTTACCATGGTTGACGGAAAGTTCGCGGGACTTTACTCAAGAGCAGTTGTTGTTGTTAATGAAGAAGGCAGAGTGGTTTACACGGAGCAGGTACCTGAGATTGCTCAGGAACCAAATTATGATGCCGCGCTTGACGCTTTGAAGTAAAAACTTATTGAATAAGAATAAAGGGACCGGTAAAATCACCGGTCCTTTTTTTTGTTGTATACTCTTACGAGACCGGACGATTGCTGCTATTTATTATAAATATGATCATTGACAGCACTGAAAAATCACATTAAAAGGCTTGGTCCATTAAAATGCTCTTGACAAATTTCATAAAAAGTGTTAATTTAGCACTCGCAATTTATGAGTGCTAATAACAAGTGTTTTTAAACATAACGGAGGATAAAAATGGCAATGAATCTTCAACCCCTCGCAGACAGGGTTATAATCAAGCCACAGGAAGCTGAAGAAGTTACCAAAAGTGGTCTCTATCTCCCTGACACAGCAAAGGAAAAACCGATCGAAGGCTTAGTGGTAGCTGCCGGTCCGGGAAAAGTTACCGAAGACGGTAAGACCGTACCGATGTCAGTAAAAGTGGATGATAAAGTTCTCTACGGCAAGTATTCAGGCACAGAGGTTACCATTGAGGGAACCCAGTATCTGATCATGCGTGAGAGCGACATATTTGCAATCATTAAGTAATTAAAGCAGAAGGATATTAAAATGGCTTCAAAATTAATTGAATTTGATGTTGACGCGCGTTCCAAACTGAAAAAAGGTGTGGATCAGCTCGCTAATACGGTAAAGGTAACTCTCGGCCCCAAGGGCAGAAATGTTATCCTCGAAAAGAAATTCGGCGCTCCCCTTGTAACCAAAGACGGTGTTTCAGTTGCTAAAGAGATCGAACTCGAAGACGCGGTTGAGAACATGGGCGCTCAAATGGTTAAAGAAGTGGCTTCAAAGACCAGTGATGTAGCCGGTGACGGAACAACCACTGCTACCGTTCTTGCTCAGGCTATCTACAAAGAAGGTCTGAAAAACGTAACTGCCGGTGCCAACCCAATGGATCTGAAGCGTGGTATCGACCTCGCGGTGACCAAAGTTGTTGAGTACCTCAAATCGATCTCAAAGCCGATCGAAACCAGTGAAGAGATAGCTCAGGTTGGTACCATTTCCGCCAACAACGAAAAATGGATAGGCGAAAGAATTGCCGAAGCCATGAACAAAGTTGGTAAAGAAGGCGTTATCACCGTTGAAGAAGCTAAAGGTACTGAATCAGTACTTGATGTTGTTGAAGGTATGCAGTTCGATCGCGGCTACCTCTCACCATACTTCATCACTGACGCTGACTCAATGGAAGCAGTTCTTGAAGATCCTTTCATCCTGATCTACGACAAGAAGATATCAGCAATGAAAGACCTTCTCCCGGTACTTGAGAAGACTGTTCAGCAGGGCCGCCCACTCCTTATCATCGCTGAAGATGTTGAGGGTGAAGCACTTGCAACTCTCGTGGTTAACAAACTCAGAGGAACGCTCCGTGTGGCAGCTGTTAAAGCTCCTGGATTTGGTGACAGAAGAAAAGCAATGCTCGAAGATATTGCCATTCTTACAAATGGTCAGGTTATCAGCGAAGAAAAAGGTTACAAGCTCGAAAACGCGCAGCTTGGATACCTCGGAACTGCCAAGAAAGTGGTTATTGACAAAGATAACACAACTATCGTCGAAGGTAAAGGCGAAGAAGCTGAGATCAAGAAAAGAATTAACGAGATCAAAGCCCAGATCGAGAAAACCACATCTGACTATGACAGAGAGAAACTTCAGGAAAGACTCGCGAAACTCTCAGGTGGTGTTGCAGTTCTGAAGATCGGTGCCTCAACCGAGATCGAAATGAAAGAGATCAAAGCCAGAGTTGAAGATGCACTTCACGCAACCCGTGCCGCCGTTGAAGAAGGTATCGTTCCTGGTGGCGGTGTTGCTTTCATTAGAGCAATCAATGCTCTTGCCGATCTTAAAGGCGCTAACGAAGATCAGACCACAGGTATCGATATTGTAAAAAGATCGCTCGAAGAACCACTTCGCCAGATCGTTTTCAATGCCGGTCTCGAAGGTTCTGTTGTAGTTAACAACGTGAAGGCTCACGAAGGTAACTACGGCTTCAACGCTGCAACTGAAGTATACGAAGACCTCATTAAAGCCGGTGTTATCGATCCTACAAAGGTTTCGAGAACCGCTCTTGAGAACGCGGCATCAGTTTCAGGCCTTCTCCTCACAACTGAAGCAGTTGTTTATGAGAAGAAAGAAAAAGAAGCAGCTCCAATGATGCCTCCCGGAGGCATGGGCGGAATGGACTATTAAAAGTCTCCCCTTTTCCAAAAAAAGCCCCTGCAGCAATGCCGGGGCTTTTTTTATTGCCGCTGATTCATTCTTTTCTTTTATTTTTATGCCAAATAGAGTATCTTTTTATTTGAATTTAGCAAGTTTCCGGAATCCAACAGAATAGCCTAATGAACCAGGTACTTACCACAAAAGACATACAGGAATTAAAGAACCAGATCGATTCGAATCTAAAATCCGGTAACTTTTCCGCGGCACGATCTGTCGCGGGAAAACTGATCGATCTCCTTCCAAATGATCCCGAAGCCAATTACCTGCTTGCCCTGGCATGCCTCGAAAATTTTGAAGTGGCTGATGCACTTGAATACGCGAATATAGCCGTTAAACTTGCTGAGCGTGACCCGAATGCGCGCTTTTTTAGAGGCAAGGTTCAGTTCAGAATGGGTTTGTATGAATCTGCACTCGTCGATTTTGACTATGTAATTAATCTTTCCGCTGAATACGGCGCGCGTGCACTTGAGTATAAGACTTCATGCCTAGCCGCGCTTGGCAAGTATCAGGACGCTCTCCGGAATTTCGACACTGCTTTCAATGTCGACGCGACACTTCCTGTAAGAAAACCGAAGCTAAGAGAATGGCTCAAAAATCTTGCGGGACAGAAATCTTCTTTTCTCTCGAAATTACTGGCCCCTGCCGGTGATTATCTTTCTGACGCAAGTGAGGCGATAAAGTATGAAGAGAGTTGGTACGCGGAATATGCCATAAAAAAAATAATGGATGAGGATAGCGAGCCTGAGCGGGTTAATAAAGCCAAACTTCTGATGCTTGAGCTTCTTTTCAGTCAGTTCAAACTTATGCCTGTTAAGAACCTCCTTAAGGAACTTCATCCCTTATTCCCTGGAAATCCTCTCCTCATCGAAATTGCTGTTAAAATCGAAGCTATCGAAGGCAAGTTAACCTCTTCAAACATGCAGGAAGAAGAAGAGATAGTCTCCATTCCTCCACCTGCACCGGTGGTTGACTCAACACCACCCGCTATGCCACCCCCGCGACCTGAATCAAAAGGGGTGATCGACTTAACACCGGGATCAAAGAAAGACGACAAACCGGCGGAGCCGAAGAAGGAATCGCAAAAAGTGACTTCGCCAAACAGCGGAAAAAGAACCGATTTCGAGATTCAAAAAGGTACCAAATTTAAAGGATATTACGCCCGTACTTTCGATCTTACAGAACAAATGAATACGGGCAGGAAATACTATGTACATCAGTTCAACGCCCCTTCCACAGGACTGATTGCGGTTGAGCTGATCATAAAAAACCCATATTTCAACAGTTCGGATGTTGCCGTTAATGGTCAGGCGCTTTGGTTCGTTAACGACAAACAGATCGGAGAAAGCAATTTTGAGCTTCAGATCGAAAGTGAGTGGAGCAACGTTGCCGTGGTACAGAGTTGGGGCACCGGCAATCCTGGATT
>JAEYUD010000159.1 GCA_023433685.1 Bacteroidota bacterium | reverse complement strand
GTATTAGGTATTAGGTATTAGGTATTAGGTATTAGGTATTAGGTATAAATATCATACTTCCACGCCGTATTTAAAACAATTTAGCCGGGTCTCGCGATCCGGCTTTTTTATGCTTTACAAAGTCAGTGCTTCGATCCAAACTATCAGTGGCCCGAAGCAAATAATACCTAATACCTAATCCGCCGCGGCGGACTAATACCTAATCCCCGGCGGCGGACTACTCTTCTTCGGGCAGGTCAAAATCGAGGGCGATGAACATCCTCGAGCACATCTCACCTTTGAACTTGCCGGTTTTTCGGCAATTCTCATAATGTTCCTTCACCTTTTGCTCATCTTTTGATTCACCTGATTTGTAGAAATCGGTGAGCGCGCTGCCGCATTCGGTGCAGAAAACTATTTTTTCCGGGTATTCTTCGTGTTTCTTCTTGTTCATCCAATTGTTGATTTTCTTTAATACAAAGATACGGGATTACGTTCATAAGAAGAAAAAGGATTCGTCTTTTCCTTTTCTGAACCATTCAGTTCCATTATTTTGTTATCTGTATACTTGTCTAATTGCAATTCATCATTAATATTTACCCCGTTTAATGCCCAAGATACAACTTTCTGTGTTGCTGCTTTCACTGGCCCTGATCTTTACAGCCTGTGATGCACCGAGGAACAATCCGGTGGATACCGGAAGTGATCTGGGTTCTCTTCCATTGATCAAAGGTAACATCAGGGCCACGGGGACATCTGTCACTCCCGTCAGTGGGGCACTCCTGAATTTCATACCTACCGGAAACTTTACCACTACTGATGCGGATGGAAACTTCAACCTGCAAGTGCCGTTTAAAAAAGAAGGTTGGTTAATAATAAGCAAAACAGGCTTCAAAACAGATTCCATTTTCATCTCCTGGGGTAACGGGAAACTCGCTGAAGTAAAAAAAGAGCTGTTAAAGTTTCCTGAGATCAAGACTTTTTATGTTACATCATCAGTCATCAGAAGATTTCCCGACCTTAAATTTACATCCTTCAAATTTTTTGTGGAACTGGCCGACTCATACCAGGGGCTCGACTCTATCGTCGTCACCAACAATGCGTCAGCTGTTTCCATTTCCCTTGATCCGGCACCGGGTGGCAGACAATTTCTCCGTGAGATATTCTCTTTTCAACTGCCGGGATTGGTTTCGCCCAATTCACTGGTTGGTCAGGAGTTCAAAGCAAGTTTCCACACCGGGGGTGAGGTGTACACTTCCAGCCTTACCCGGAATGTAACAAGGATCATTGATGAAGAGATAAAATTTATCTCCCCCGCGAATAACGCGGTTTACCCTAATCCGGTGAGTCTCTCATGGCAGGCTTTCGACCCCGGTTTTAACCACACATACACGGTTGAAGTGCTTCTCGATGATATCACACCGCTGACGGTCTGGAAAAAAGAAGGCATCCCTTCCGGTACCACCCGTGCAGAAGTTGATGTACCGTTACCGGCAGGCGGTTACATTTGGGTGATATATTGTGTTGATGAATTCGGCAACACTTCCCGGTCGAAGCCGGCATCATTTTTGGTGAGGTGACAGGATGACCAATGAAACAATGCCTGTACTCACCGGGGATCAGTATAAAAGGCTGTACGATATCAGCCGGCGGTTAAACTCTGCTGAAGACCTTTCCACGCTTTTTTCCTCATCGCTCCAACTTGTTCTTGAAGTGGTTGATGCCGAGAGGGGAATATTCGCCCGTTATCATCCCGATGAAGACCGGTTCTCCCTTGTCTCCGCTCTCCACATTGAAAAGGGAAAGATTGATGATCTGGCAGCATTCTCTTCGGGCGTGCTCCGCAAGGTTGTTGAATCAGGAGCCCCGCAACTTCTGCATGACCTTCAGACGAGCGAGGGTCTCTCTTCACAGTCGAGCGTAATGCTGAACAATATTAAGTCGGTGATCGGCATTCCCGTTGTGGAAGAAGGGTCAATTTGGGGAGTAATAGTGGTTGACAGCATAGAGAACCGCAGGCTCTTTACCCGGGACAACCTCCTCTTCCTTGACTTCGTGTCAAATCTGATCTCACTTACACTTCACCGTCTCGCCCGGATAGAGAAACTCAAGGAAGACAACCTCGCGATGAAGACCTCTTTGGCGAAGTTTGAAGGGATCAAAGGCATTGTGGGTCAGTCAGCTGCAATCCAAAAGGTGATCTCGCAGGTGGTCAAAGTGGCTGATACGGGAGCTACTGTTCTTCTGCTGGGGGAAAGTGGAACAGGGAAAGACCTCTTTGCCCGAGCCATTCACGATCTCAGTCGTGTGTCGGCTGGCAGATATGTCGCTCAGTTTTGTGGGTCGATCCCGGATAACTTGCTTGAAAGTGAGCTGTTCGGCTTTAGAAAAGGAGCGTTTACGGGAGCGTCCGCTGATAAGAAAGGTTTGTTCGAAGTGGCGGATGGGGGAAGTTTTTTCCTTGATGAAATTGCTGATATCTCTCCCGCACTTCAGGCTAAACTCCTCAGGGTGATACAGAACAAGGAGATCATCAGGTTAGGTGATACTGAACCGAAGAAGATAGATGTGAGGATAATTACAGCCACGAACAAAGACCTGAGGCAGATGATCAGGGAGGGGACTTTCAGGGAAGACCTCTATTACAGGCTGAATGTTTTCTCAATTACCATACCCCCGCTGCGGGAGAGGAAAGGTGACATACCATTACTGGCTCATCACTTCCTTAAGAAGTATGGTGATGTGGAGATGCGGTTTGACAAAGACGCCCTTGCGAAACTCGAGTCGTACTCATGGCCCGGAAATGTGCGTCAGCTTGAGAATGTTATTCAAAGGGGAGCTATTTTCGCCTCCGAAGGGGTGGTCACAGGGGCTGATCTCGACTTTGAAAGCATTGATGACGGTACAAGATCCGGAATTGATGGCACATTGAACGATCTGATCAGGGATACGCTTTTGAAGCGACTGGATAATTTCGACGGTAACAAAACCCTCGCGGCGAGATCACTCGGTGTTTCGGTAAGATGGATACAAAAAAAACTGAAAGAGATGGAGGAAAATTCAGGCAGAATGATCACAAAATTCGGAGAGAGTGATGAGTGAGAACCTGCCAGGCGGTTTCCGTCTGATTGAGATAATCAAGAAGGATGAATACTCCTCGGTTGTAAAAGCTGAGTTTTCGGCAAGTGGTGAAACCGTTCTGCTTAAAACATTCTCTTCATCCGGTGATGCCAGACAGATCGATCGATTCCGGCGTGAGGCAACACTTCTTCAGCAGCTCGATCACCCCGGGATCGTTAAAATGATCTCTAATGGCGGGTTTGAAGGTGGTTATTACATTGCCCTGGAATATATACATGGCACCGGTCTCGGGAAACTGATGGATGCCGGTCTTTTTTCGAATGAAGATAGAATGCGAATTACATCTGCTTTGCTGGATGGTCTCGCGTACATTCATTCCCGCGGGATCGTCCATCGTGATCTAAAGCCGGACAATATTCTGATCACTCCAATGCTGCAGATCAAGATCGTCGATTTTGGACTTTCGTTTTCGGGTTCCGAAGGCAGGGTGACGAGGAAGAATGAGATTCTGGGCACCCCGGCATATATGCCCCCGGAGTGCCTTAGGGGTGAAGAGCATACATACGAGGGGGATTTGTTTTCGCTGGGGCTCATCATTTATGAGCTTTACACCGGGAGAAATCCTCTCAAAGGGGATTCACTTAGTGATACGCTGAACAGGATCGCTAATTATTCTATTGCTGATCTTGATCTTGATTCGCAGCCACTTCCCGAGAAGATCAAGTTGATGCTGACACGGCTTCTCTCGGATGACCCCGCGAAAAGGTTGCTCCCATTAAGGGGATCGGAAGCGAATGATCAAGACTCACAACCGGAGTCGGCAGGAGTTCCACCAATCGCCACCAATGGCAATGCACCCCGGAACTGGCTACGGAACAGCACCACCTCCCTGCTAATAGTAACGTTATTGGCAATAGGAGCGATATTTTTGTTTAATAATTCATCAAATCCAGAGGAAACATTCAGTCACCGGGAGACACCTCCAAATACAGCATCAGGGAAACAGGAAGAACCCTTACTTGAAAAAGCAAAACCCGGGAAAGATGATCTTCCGTCTGATCCTGCGGTTAAACCAGAGGTTAAGACATTCGGGGACAAACTGACTGCCACCTCGACAAACAAAGTGGATAACCCGGGATTTCTCGATGTTAAATGCTACCCGTGGGGCGAGCTGTACATCGATGGAAAATACTTTGACACCACCCCTTTGAAGGGGAGTATCAAGATAAAACCCGGTACTTACACCCTGAAAGTTGTAAACCCTGCTTTCGAACCTGTTGTAAGAAAAATTACCATTTCTCCTGAGATGACAACATCTGAAGTGATCTCTTTCGCTGAAGGTAATGGATATATCACGGTAAATGTGTTCCCATGGGCAGAAGTGTATATAAATGAACGCTCTTATGGGGTTACACCACTTGCGGCACCAATAAGTCTCCCATCAGGGACGCACATGATCACTTTGAAGAACTCAAATTTTGGCACATTCACTGAACCGGTTATGGTCAAGCCCGGTCTCACAACAAGTTACAATCACAAATTTGATCAGGCAGTTAATGGGTCGAATTGACCGGCACGATTTTTGAAAGATTTGATAATAATGTCAATGATTTAGAATTTCAATGAAAAAAATAACCTTAATATTATTGCTTGCCATTTTGATGCTCGCCATGCTCCCGGCTCAAGGCTGGAAGATCAGGGGTTCTATGCCTGTACCTGTTTCGGGAGGCAAGGCTATCGTAAAAGACAGCCTTATATACATAGTCGGAGGATTCGACGAGTCGATCGGAAGGATCACCAACATTATCCAATCGTTCAATCCCCGTACCGGTGTGTGGCTAACGGTTGATACAATGAAATTTGGCCGTACGGGATTTATAGCAGGTGACTACAATGGAAATTTTGTTTATACAGGAGGTTCCGTCCCCGGTTTCGGATTCCACAATGCACTTGAGGTTTATGATTATCACAACACGCCATTCGTGCACAGCTCGCACACTGTGTTCAGGCGGAGTTACGCGGCCGGTGAGATAGTCGATTCAAATTTATTCGTGTTTGGTGGATACACCCTTGAACCTGACCAGCCTGAGATATTGAAATACAATATTCCCCGGGGCAGGGTGGAGTCGACCGGGGGAACCGCCCCATCACCACTTCAATTTCCACTTGATCAGATGACCGCGAGACTTGGGAGTGATATCTACATTTTTGGCGGGGTAAGACATTCAGTTACATCGAAAATTTTCAAATATTCGATAGAAAACGGTACTTTTACAGAGTTATACCGTGAATTGCCGGGTGTACGTGCCGGCGGTTCAGCAATAAAGATAGATGATGCCACCGTAATGCTCGTGGGTGGCTATGACCAGATAAATCCCGCCCTTTCCACCTCTGAAGTGTTACGTCTGACGGGTGATGGATTTGTAATCGTTTCAGCTCCCGGGCTGAATGTTGGTCGCACCGACCCCATGACAGTCAAATTTGGTGATTCGATCTATGTATTCGGCGGTGAAGATGTCAATGGAGACGTAACAGCATCCATTGAGGTCATATCTGTTAGTGGGGTTACTTCCGTAAAAAGTGAAAACACGGATATTCCAGCAGAATTTGAACTTCTACAGAACTTTCCTAATCCATTTAATGCGTCAACCACCATCCGTTTTAAAACAGTGAGAGAAGGGAATATTTCCCTCGACATCTATTCCGCCGACGGTTCGCTAATAAAAGTAATCGAAAAAGGATTTCTGCCGGCAGGGGAGTGGTCATACCGCTGGGACGGCACTGATTTCGCCGGCTCACCTGTAGCCAGTGGGGTTTACATTATTACCCTCACTGACGGAATGACCCGACAATCAAGGAAAATGACTTGCCTCAAATAGTGGAGTTGCCTGTTTGAAGACTGTCGCGATCTTGATTTTTGCTTTTGTTGTGGCGAATATTGCTCTTTTTGCGCAAACGGGGCCCGCGGCTCTTGCTGATCTGAATGAAAAGTACAGAAACTTTGAGTACGAAAATGTAATACAACGCTCTGCAGCACTCCTCGACTCAAACAAAGCAACGCAGTCGGATTCAATAGCGATACTCGATCTCCGTGCCGCGTCATGGTACTCACTTAACCGTTTGATAGAGTCGTCGCGTGATTATGTTTCAATTCTAAAAATAAACCGTTTTCACAATCTCGATGCCGTAACCAGATCTCCGCAGCTGATAGCCTTTTT
>JAEYUD010000007.1 GCA_023433685.1 Bacteroidota bacterium | reverse complement strand
TTTTCGGCGGCTTTGTCGTTAATGATGCCATTAAAACCGATGACTGCATAAGGGAGTTTGTATTCCGTGCGGAAAGTAGCCTGTTTCATCTTATCATTCGATGCAAATGCTCCAGTACCCTGTTCAGTAACGATTTCAACTTTATTTAGTGATCGACCCATCTGAAATTGTACGGGCCCGGTAAGAGTTATAGAGTCATTTTTCAGAGGAATTACTCCCCCAAAAACACGGATATCGATACATGTATCAAGCACCATTTTTTGCTCTTCGTGAAAATCAGCAGCGCGTCGCTTACCGTCTTTTACATAAGATTTCAATGGGTCCTTTTCTTCATTGTAGAAAGTCTCCCTGACGAAGATATCTTTACCGTTCTGGCCATTGAATCCTTCGTACTCGTACCAGTAATCCCTTACCGTTCTTTTCAGCCGGACATCAGAAACAAGGGCAGTATTTGTTTCCGGATCAAACCGGGGTCTGTTCTCATTTAGTGGATCACCATTAGGATTGGCGTTCTCGATATCATAAACGAACAATAATTCTGTTTTTTTGCTGACGGTGTTACTCATTGTCTTCTCCCGGTTCTGATTGTGATTTGAATTTGAATTGTGTTTCCATACCAGTTACAAAATAGAAGGATACCTCAGCTGAAGAGGCCACCTTGATCTCGGCAATTCTCAGATTGAAATATTCTGTCATTAGTTTGCGGAGGTTGCCATACGCGTAAGTGTCATAATACTGCTGAAGCTTTGAAAGTGCTTCAACATATATACTCTCCACATCCACTCCTGAAATTTTGTAACCTTTCAGTTTCCTTTCGAAGGGTGTGTTTTTCAGCCGTACCTGCTGGGCATTCATCAAAAGTTTTACGAGAACACCCAACAGGAAGATACCAATCTTGTACTCCTTGTTAAAGAATACCGGATTGTCATTTATGAAAGCCTTTATGGCATCAAGATCGATGCCTCCCTTGCCGGGTTTTTCGATATCCTGCGGCATTGTCACCTCATGGTTTTTAGTGTTGATCTTTAGCGAACCCAGGTAATGGAGGAAGTAGATAACTGAGACCGCGTCAATTATTAATTTTCTTCTTTGTTGGTAGATTTTTCCTTGTAACTCTTGACTGTAATTCTCTCTGAATTTATTCATAAAGGCAGAGTATAAAGTTTCTTCAGAAATTTCGGTTCCGTCAAAAACCGTCTGAATTATTGAATAGTCTTCCTTGTCGAAAAATGCAAGTAATTTCCCAAATCTGAACTTCTGGTGGAAGATGATTTTATTACCGGTCTTCTTCCCTTTAATTGATTCGTTTTCCTCAAAAACGAGATGCCTGGCAAAAACGGGATGGGTTTCCACATAGTCTTTTGCCTCGACGAATATTTTTTTGAAACGGGAAGGGAATACTTCTTCGATGTGAGATTTAAGCCGTATCGCTCCGGTTGTCATGTTCTTCTGATAAAATATCATGTCGACATTGAAGAAGTTATTCTGTTCTGCCATGTAGATCATCAAATCATCTTCGTATGACTCTTGATTACTTCTGTCAACTTTGTTGTACTCTTTAAAAAGTTCAACCACTGTTCTTTCCTGGTCAGGGTCAGATACCAACACCCGAGGCACAGCCATAAAGGGCCTACCATAGAAGTAGTAACTGAGTTCGTTTTCAATCACTCTGGAACCAAGGTAGAAGTTGGCGGCGCACTCAGAACAAACGGGATAATTCTTCCACGCGAGTTTCAGATTAAAGTAGTTCGCGAGATATCCCTTTTTGTCAACGGTGTAATATTTGAACGGTGACGCGAAACCATGCAGGCGGGGTTGATTCTTCATACAGATTGAACAAACAGAGTCTTTACCCTCGGAAATCACACCGGTGAAAGAGCTCAAACCCTCTGTCGCGTGGTTTATGAGAGCTTTTCTGAAGAGCACTAATTCCGACGGAAGAATTTCCCGCCCCTCATCCTCAAAGATCACGGATAGACCGCATTTGAACTTTGCTTTCGCGTCAAGCGGGGAATACACTTCGAAAATAGATCTATTAATCCTTTCAAGGTTTTCCACCCAATAAATCTTAAGCATGTTAAGGAGGTCTTTTTCTTCGGGAAAATCATCACCGGCAAGAGTGCAGAGCCTCGGGATCACAAAGTTCAGAATGGTGTCGATCTTTTTGTTGCGGTAAGTATTCTCATCATCAAATGAACCGAACTTCGTTGTGACTGTGATATCCCCACCGTTTGAAGCACCTTTCCGGTAAGCATATTTTTTGTAGGAGATGTCGCTGTAGGGACGGATATCAGTGTGAGAGAAGGAAATATTTGTGGTGGTGTCGTTGTGAAGTATCTTGAATACAGGGGATATGATCATGTGTTGATCCCCCGGGAACATATTCTCGGCGTAAAGTTCCCAGTCCTCTTTGGCTTGAAGATCTTGTCGATAGATATTGCCCAGGGCTGTTACGGCTCTGTCGTTCATAAAATCACCAGTGTTAAGTAGGAAAAACTCATCTTGACTATATAGAGTCAGGAAATTTTACTTTTTCCAAATTACTAAAAAATAAATTTATCTCAAGCGTTTTTTTGATGGGTGGGGAGTGTTTCTAATTATCATTTCATCTACACATTAGAGGGCAGCATTTCCATGATGTAATAAATTGCGCCTGATTAATTAATACCTGCCGAAACATAACAGGATGCAATCGCAATTTTGTATCATTGAATGATCATTTTTTGAACAGGATAGACAGGATAAAACAAGATAAACACGATATACTGCCGCGAGCGGGTTGAAGTTTGGGGGAATGGTTCGAATGGATAGCACTCCTACGGAGAGCGAAGGAAACAGCTCTTTGTACCCTACCGACATACCGCTCC
>JAEYUD010000021.1 GCA_023433685.1 Bacteroidota bacterium | reverse complement strand
CAGTTCTCCCGACCGGTTCAATTCGGTTGAGTTCGATCGTGACTACAACACGGGCGGGTCATCACCAAATGCAGATGAAACTCTCCGGGAAGCAGGATTTTCTTTTTATCCCATAGCCGGAACCGGAACCGACCTCTCTTATGGATACCTGAAGAAAGGGGATAACTTCTCTTCGGAAAGGTTCAACGGAACCATCCGTTCATACGATGAAGCAAACCGCGATATCGCTTATAATGCTGACTTTGTGAAGTCAGAGACCGGCCGGTTCAGAAGCAATTGGCTCAAACAAAAAGGTAACGGTTTATGGAAAGCGGGTTTCATCAACGCGGGTCTTTTCTTTGAAAGCGAGATAAAAAAAGAGAAAACCGGCGACTCCGACTCCCTTTTCACGGGGAGTTACTACTTTTACGAAGCGGGACCAATGATCGAAGTGCCGGCTCTGTTCGGTATCAACATGACCGGCAAAATGTCATTCCGTGAAGACGAGGTGGCATTAGATGGCATTTTTCTGAAAGAGTCAAGAACCACCGGTCAGGAACTGGGGCTAAGGTATTCTGCCGGGCGGGATTTCAACACTGAACTCTCGATTGCCACCAGAGAAAAGAGATACAACACTGAATTCAAAGTGAAGGGTTTCAGCGATAATCAGACGGTTCTCGTCAGGTTACGGAGTCGTTATTCTCTTTTCAACAACGGGTTTAACGGCGATCTTTTCTACGAAACAAGCACACGCCGTGCATCAGTACTCGAACGCGTTTTCGTAAAAGTGGAGAAGGGAACAGGCAACTACGTTTATCTCGGCGATCTGAACGCGAACGGCTTGTATGATGAGAACGAATTTCAACCTGCTATTTACGATGCTGATTTTATAGCGGTTACACTTCCGAGCGAGCAGTTGTTTCCGGTAATAGATTTGAAAGCAGGCTTCCGGTTCAAACTACAATTCAGGGAACTTGCCGAAAGCGGTTTGGGGTTCCTTAAAGCATTCGACATGATCTCAACAGAAACCACGGTGCGGGTAGAGGAAAACAGCAAGCAAACCGATATCGAAAAGATTTATCTGCTGAATCTTTCTTATTTTCTGGATGAAAAGAACACCATTCGTGGCTCCCAGTCGATCCTGCAGGATATCTTTATATTTGAAAACAATTCCGCTCTTAATTTCAGGCTAAGATTTAATGAACGACGCAGCCTGACGGAGTTCAGCGGTGGAGTGGAGAAGGGGCTTTCCAGCGAGAAGAGCGTTCGGGCCCGGCTGCGGTTGGTCCGGGAGTTCAGCATTCAAACTGATGTGGTGCTCTCAGCGAACAACCTCGCTGCACCTCCGGCTTCTTTAAGGAACCGAAAGATCAATTCAACAGACTTTATTTTTGATTTTTCATACAGACCCGAAAACTTCATTGAGACCGGTCTGATAATAAAAACCGGCACCACCACGGATGAATATCCGGAAGTGCCGACAGAACTGAAACTTAACAGTCAGGCCGTAAGGATCAATCTTTCTTTCGCGGGCTCGGGCCGCCTCCGGTTTGAAGTGGAGCGGACAGAATTGATCAGGAATGCCACTGATAACTTCCTCCCTTTCGAGTTAACCAACGGGAACCTGGTAGGGAAGAATTATTATTGGCGCTTGAATTTCGACTACAGGGTATCCACCAATCTTCAAAGCACGCTTGGTTACGATGGACGCTCCCAGGGAGGGGGAAGGGTGATCCACACTGCACGGGCTGAAGTGAGGGCATTTTTCTGAAAATCTGGAGTAAAAATGAAAATAATTGATGACATCATCGAAGCGCATATCTTCCGTCAGTTTGAAGGCAGGCTTGAATTTCTCCTTCTCAGGAGGGCTGCTAATGAAGAAGTTTACCCCGGGGTCTGGCAACCGGTAACCGGCAGAATGCTCGAAGGTGAAAAAGCCTGGGAAGCTGCCCTGAGGGAGATAAAAGAAGAAACGGGGCTATCACCTGAATCGTTCTGGGTGGTTCCTAATGTGAACTCTTTTTACAATCCCGTTAAAGATACTGCCAGTCTTATACCGGTATTTGCCGCTAAAGTACCCTTTTCTGCCGCGGTGGAGCTTTCAACTGAACACGACGAATACAAATGGCTGTGCCTTGAAGACGCATTGCCGTTGCTTGCATGGCCCGGTCAAAGGAAGTCAGCGGATATAATCGCGAGATACATCAACGAGGAAAAATTTTATTTTGACCTTGTGAAGTTGATTTAGACAGGAATTTTTCGTTAATTGCAAAGTTAAGATTTTTTAATTTTTACAAAAAAAAACCGGTAACAAGGAGTCACTTTTGAGCCTTTTAATAGTCGGATCCGTAGCATTTGATTCAGTTTCAACCCCGTTCAAGTCAGTAGAGAACGCCTTGGGCGGCTCGGCGACATATATTTCACTTTCAGCGAGTTATTTTACAGCACCTGCTTATATAATGGGGGTGGTAGGTGATGATTTTCCGAAGAAATATTTCGATCTGCTTGAATCGCACAACGTTAACTTGATGGGTGTTCAGGTTGTAGAGGGGGGTAAAACCTTCCGCTGGGCAGGTAAATACCACTACGATCTTAATACGAGAGATACCCTTCTCACAGAATTGAACGTCTTCGAAGCTTTTGATCCTGTAATACCTGATAAACTTAGGAAATCAACTTATGTTTGTCTCGGCAACATCGACCCGACACTTCAATTAAAAGTGCTCGATCAGCTTGAAGCCCCGCAGTTCGTTGTGTGCGATACAATGAATTACTGGATCGAGGGGAAACAGGATGAGCTTAAAAAAGTGCTGAAAAGAAGTGATGTGTTGATCATCAATGATTCAGAAGCCCGCCTTCTCTCGAACGAACCGAATCTGATCAAATCGGCGAAGGTAATCAGAGAGATGGGTGCTAAAATACTCATCATCAAAAAAGGTGAGCACGGCGCGCTTCTTTTCATGGAAGACACTGTATTCTCCGCCCCGGCATACCCCCTTGAAATGATCAACGATCCGACAGGCGCGGGCGACACTTTCGCCGGCGGTTTCACCGGATATCTCCATAAGACACAAGACCTTAGCCCCAACAACATTAAAAGGGCAGTGGTTTATGGCAGCACAATGGCATCTTTCTGCGTGGAGCAGTTCAGTACCGAGGCTCTTGAGAATCTCTCGACCCTCCGCATTCAGGATCGTTACAGGGAGTTTATGACGATCTCAAGATTTGATGAGATCTGACAGCTATTTCTCGCTAAAGTTTGAAGACGGCAGGCTTGTTTACATTGATCAAACAGGTTTGCCCGTCTTCGAGCGCTTCATCACAACAGAAGACTACACTCAGGTTGCCACTTCAATAAAGCGACTCGAGATAAGAGGTGCACCCCTCATAGGAGTTGCTGCCGCGTACGCTCTCGCTCTGTCACAAAAGTATGGTTACAGTGAAGAATCATTCGCTGAAGCCAGTAAAACCCTCGCGGCTACACGTCCCACTGCTGTAAACCTCTTCAACGCGCTTGACAGGATGATGAAACTGCATGATGATCTTCCCGTGGCTGAACGGAAATATGAGGTTTTTCTTGAAGAGGCGATCGCCATTCACCGTGAAGATGAAGAGATGTGTGAGTCAATCGCGTCGAACTGGAGTAAGGTTTTTAAGGAAAATTCCGTTGTTCTCACCCACTGTAACACGGGAAAGCTTGCCACCGGAGGAATTGGAACCGCTTTCGGGGTTATCAGAAGAGGATTTGAAGCAGGGAAGGTGGCTTATGTCTATGCGGATGAAACCAGACCCCTCTTTCAGGGTTTAAGGCTCACCTCGTATGAACTTGATAAAATTGGTGCACCTTTCAAAGTGATCACAGAATCGACCGCCGGAGTTCTCATCCGCGACGGAAAGATCGATGTGGTTATCACGGGTGCTGACCGCATCGCGGCGAATGGTGACTCCGCGAACAAGCTCGGTACATTTACTCTCTCGGTTCTCTGCAAAGCTTATGGTGTGCCGTTCTATATCGCGGCACCATCAACAACAATTGACACTTCCGCATCGGGTTTTTCTGATATACCGATAGAAGAGAGAGCCCCTTCGGAACTGACCCAATATCTTTCAGTTGAGCTTGCGGCAGTCCATCTTGATTCCTTCAATCCCTCGTTCGATGTCACCCCTGCTGAAAACATTACCGGGATAATCACCGAGAAGGGAATTTTCAGTTACCCTTACGATTTCAACTAATGCGAAGCGGCCTTGTAAGAACTGAGGCCATAGTCCTCTCCCGGCTCAAATACAGCGATTCAAGCAACATAATCACTTTCTATACGAAGGAGAGGGGAAAGATCAGCGGCCTGCTGAAAGGCGCGAGAAGCATAAAATCAAAATCAGGACTCGCCTCTGACGTTTTGAATATCGTGGAAATATTCTACTACGAGAAAGAGGGGAGGGAACTCTTCACCATAAATTCAGCCGAGATGGTGTTTCACCCCGCGAAGGTACTTTCCGACTTCACCGCTCTCTCGTGCGCCACTTCAATTATTGAACTGTTAAAAGAGCTTACCGTGCCTCACGAGGTGAATGAGCGTTTATACAGGGGCTCCGACCGGATACTCAGGTTGATGGACTCAAGGAGTGAGGACCCCCTGACACTATTGTTAAGATATTTTTTCTTTATTCTTGATGAGTCAGGTGTTGGGATACATTACGAAAGTTGTGCTGCCTGTGGCAGGGCGATCGATGGAAAAGACCCTGTACGATTCGACTCCGGCTATGGGATATTGTGCGAAAACTGCGCTCAGGATAAAAGGAGGGGCATAAAAATTTCCATGGAACTTTACACCCTCATCCTCTGTCTAATAACCGGTAAAAGGTCTGATACATCCGGAACAAATATAAAAACCGACCTTTTGGGAATACTCGAAACTTACACGAGAACGCATTTTGAAACTTTTAAAGGCCTAAAAGCATTTAGAATATTAGGAGATCTATAGATAGTTGGTTACTCATTGCTTATCTATTCAACTAAACAGTAGGATTGTAAAATGAGAGGAAAGAGCATTCTTGGGGCAGCCGCCCTTGTGGTTCTTGGTATTTTGTTCGGAGCTGTGCTTGTATCCGGATTCGGATGGGTTAAGCCCGGGCTTGCAGATGTAAAGCTTGGAGCTGACCGGGCACCGGTGATGCCGAACGCCGATCTGAACAACTTCAGTCAGGCCTTCATTGAAGTGTCGGAGAAAGTCACCCCCGCGATCGTTCAGATCAACGTGGTAGCTGAATCGAAAGGGAACAAAGGATTTGATTTCTTCCCGTTCGATTTTAACGGCGGTCCGCAGGAGTCTGAGGGCTCCGGAAGTGGTATCATCATCAGCAACGATGGCTATATTCTCACTAACAACCATGTGGTTGAGAATGCCAAAAGAGTTGAAGTGGTGCTGAACGACAGAAGAAAATTTGAAGCCAAGGTAATAGGTACCGATCCTCTTACTGATCTTGGCGTTATCAAGATCAATGCCTCCGGGCTTCCCGCTGCTTACCTTGGAAACAGTGATGAACTGAAGGTTGGTCAGTGGGTAATGGCGATCGGTAATCCACTCGCTCTCACTTCCACAGTAACCGCGGGTATCATCAGCGCGCTAAACAGAGGTTCGCTCCGACTGATAAACGACAGTTATGGCGTTGAGAACTTCATCCAGACAGATGCAGTTATCAACCCGGGTAACAGTGGTGGTGCTTTGGTTGACCTTAACGGGGCAGTTATCGGTATCAACACCGCTATTGCAACCAGAACCGGTACATACATCGGATATGGATTCGCGATCCCGATCAATCTTGCCCAAAATGTGGCAAAAGACCTGATAGCCAACGGTAAAGTCAGTCGCGGTTACATCGGTGTTCAGATTCGTGAAGTTGATGCAGCTCTTGCCAAATCGCTCGGTCTCGACAAACCCACCGGCGTGATCATCGAAAAAGTGGGTGAGGGTGGTTCTGCCGCCGCGGCGGATGTGAAGAAAGGCGATGTTATCCTTAAGGTTGACAGCAAGGAAGTTAATGCCCCGAATACGCTTCAGAGCTATGTAGCCGGTAAGGCAGCCGGGTCAAAAGTGGTGCTGACCCTTTGGAGGGACGGTAAGAAAATTGAAAGAACCGTTGTTCTTAAGCCCCGCGAAGATGAAAAGTCCGTGGCAAAAAATGATACAGAAACCCCGGGTCAGGAATCTGAAACCATTGGAGATCAGGTTAAACTTGAAAATATTGGTTTAACGATCAGAAACCTTAAGGCTGCTGAACTCAAACAGTACAAACTTGAGGGAGGTGTGTTGATCGCTGATGTAAAGCCTTACAGCCTCGCTTATGATCAGGGTCTTGGCAGGGGATTGGTCATCACAAGAGCCGACAGGAAGGAAGTTACCAATGTAGCTGAACTCCAGAAGATCGTAAACAGCAGTAAAGGTAAAGCCCTTCTGCTTGAAGTTTCCGATAACCAGGGGAATTCAAGATACGTTGGACTTGAGATTCCTGACTAATTTGAAGGCTTGAATGTTATTTGAAAATGCCGGTTCTGACCGGCATTTTTTTTATTTTTGGCTACACTAAATTGGAAATTATGTCACAGATACGATATTTAACTGCTGGAGAGTCCCACGGTCAGGCACTTGTTCTGATAGTTGAGGGATTCCCCGCGAACCTTGAGATCAGCATTGATGAAATAAACCGCGAGCTTGCCAGAAGGCAGGGTGGTTACGGGCGCGGTGGAAGAATGAAAATTGAAAAAGACACCGCGGAAGTGCTCGCGGGTATCCGTTTCGGCAAGACCACCGGTTCACCGGTTTCAATAATTGTAAGGAACAAAGACTGGGAGAACTGGGGCTCCAAAATGTCCGTTACCCCTGTGGATGAGGAGATTGAAAAGATCACAATTCCAAGGCCCGGCCACGCCGATCTTGTCGGTGTAACAAAGTATGATCTTGATGACATCAGAAACTCGATCGAGCGCTCGAGCGCCCGTGAGACTGCTGTAAGAGTGGTAGCGGGTTCACTCGCCAAACAATTATTACGGCAGTATGGTGTTACCATTTCAAGTTTTGTGGAGAATATTGGTGGAATCAGTGGTTCCGGCGACCTTTACGACCGGCTTATGCTAAAGCAGGCACCTGATCTTGCTGAACTTACAGGTTTGGCAGAAGAAAGTGAACTTCGTGTTACAATACCTGAACTTGAGGAACCCATTAAGGAGAGGATCAGGCAGGCAAAAAAAGATGGCGACACCCTCGGAGGCCTGTTCGCGGTTGTGGCTGAAGGTCTGGTTCCGGGGGTTGGAAGTTTCGTGCACTACGACCGTAAGCTCGATGCTTCGATCGCTCACGCGATGATGTCGATTAACGCCGTTAAGGCTGTGGGAATTGGTGCCGGGTTTGAAGTGGCAACCACTCCCGGTTCAGAAGTCCACGATGAGATCATACTTAAAGATGGAAAGATAAGCAGAAAGACCAACCGCGCCGGTGGAATAGAAGGTGGCACTTCCAACGGTGAAGACATTCTTGTCAGGGTTGCCATGAAACCTATCGCCACACTGATGATGCCGCTAAAGAGTGTTGATCTTTCAACATTTGAAGAGATCGAAGCCCGCAGGGAGAGAAGCGATTTTACCGCCGTGCCCGCGTGCGCCGTGATAGCTGAAGCAGTGCTAGCCTGGACACTCGCTCAATTTTATCTCGACAAGTTTGGGGGTGATTCGGTTTCGGAATCTGTCACCAATTTCAAAAATTACAGTGAAAATATCCACAGCCGTCTAATGGAAAACTTCAGGACAAAAAATGGAAATTAGAACCCTCGTTTTCAATCCCTTCGATGAAAACACGTATGTGATTCACGATCCCGTTACCCTTGAGGCAGCGATAATCGATCCCGGATGCTACAATCCGGCCGAGGAGATGGAACTTGAAGAGTACGTGACCGCTTCGGGATTGACGGTAAAATATCTGATCAATACACACTGCCACATCGATCATATCTTTGGAAACAACTTCGTTAAGAAAACCTGGTCACCGGAGTATCTCGTACCTGAAAAAGATATTTTTCTTCTTGAAGGAAGTACGAATATAGCCCGCCAATTCGGTCTCGAAATGGAGTCTGTTGACGCGCCCGGCGGTTTTTATGACGAAAACACATCATTGACTCTCGGTAACATCTCGATAAAACCCCTGTTCACACCCGGGCACTCACCGGGTGAGTTCTGCCTCTACATCAAGCAGGAGGGAGTACTAATTGCCGGTGATGTCCTCTTCAACGGAAGTATCGGAAGAACAGACCTCGGGCATGGGGATCACGACCTCCTTGTTAGTTCAATCCGCACGAAACTTTTAACCCTTCCGGATGAAACTGTTGTGTATCCCGGACACGGTGAACCTACCACGATCGGGCAGGAGAGGGTTTCGAATCCCTTCCTCGTCTAAGTAACAAGGGCAAAACAAAAACTTTTTACGGAAGAGAGGATATTGGTCACACTTCTCTTCCTCTTCTTTTCAAATTGAGAATATTTTACCTAAATTTATAAATGCGATTACGCGTTTTGTCCACAAAATATTCCGGCACATGAAATGAAAAAATTACTCAATATTGCACTGTTTTTATTTCTCACCTCCCCACTTTTCGCCCAATTGAATTTTGACACTGTCTCCAACCTTCAAGTGGGGATGGGAATATTCTACAAGCATTACATGGAGTATAGTAAGCCGTGGAAGATCTACGTACTTGAGATCGACATGAATGTACCCTATAACTCTATCGAAACCATTAAAGCGCAAGACAGGCTCGCGGGTTATGAGCAGACAAGCTCGATGGCGCGCAGGCGGAGCTACCCCGGTCACGTCGCGGTTGGTGCAATTAACGGCGATTTTTACGGCGGTACAGGTATCCCTATCAATACTCAAATGCGGGACGGAGAGTTGCTCAGAAGACCCGGCGGACCCTCCGTAATCGGCTTCAGTGACCAGAAAATTCCCATGATAGCGCGTCCTTCATTTTCGGGCAAAGTGATCAAAAAAAATCTTAATACTGCAATATCGGGAGTAAACGAAACCCGTGGCACCGATATGATGGTGCTTTACAACAAATTTATGGGTTCAACCACCGGCACAAATATTTATGGTACCGAAGTGGCGCTCCGTTCGCTTACTTCATGGTATGCAAACGATACTGTGGTCTGCGTGGTTACCAACAAGGTTTCAGGCGTTGGCGGGATGGCAATTAACGACTCGGTTAAGGTGCTCTCCGGAAACGGAAGTGCCGGCACATGGCTCTCGAACAATGTGAATATTGGTGACACCCTCAAACTTCTGCTGAATCTTACCCCGGGAATCAAAAGGATCAAGGAAATGATCGGTGGCTACCCAAAAATAATTTCTAACGGTGCCGACTATGTTGATCAGGGTTATCTGGAGGAGGGAGGGCCATCTCACACTTATGAAAGGCACCCCAGAACAGCGATCGGGTTTTCGCGTGATTCTTCAAAGGTTTATTTTGTGGCTGTCGATGGACGTTCCGCAGCCAGCGTGGGAATGACATTGCACGAACTTGCAGATTTTATGCAGCGGATCGGTATTTATCAGGCGATAAATCTTGATGGCGGAGGTTCAACCACCTTCTTTGTGAGGGATTCAGTGCTGAATGTGACTTCCGACGGGGTCGAGAGAACCGTATCGAATGCGGTAGCGGTTTTCACTTCAACTCCGCAGGGTTCTCTGAACAAAGTAAGAATATCACCAGGTTCTTACAGACTCTACCATGGCGAATCGGTTTCATTTTCGGTTTCTGGATTTGATGACTGGTTCAATCCTGTCCCTGTAAATCAGGCAACCGCGCAGTATTCCCTCTCACCAGGATTCGGCGCGACCCTAAACGGAACCACTCTAACCGCCGGAAATAACCCTGATACCGGATATGTGTATGTAAACTATCAAGGGTTTAAAGACTCTGCTCTTGTAGTTATAAAAGGCATCACACGTATCGAAGTATCCCCGGAACTCTCGGTCACCGATACATCCCGAATTGTGCCCCTTACCGCGCAGGCGTGGGATCTCGATGGTGCTCCACGAAATCTTGAACTTCGTCTCTATAACTGGTCGGTTTCAGATCCATCGGTGGGTTCGGTTGATTCAGTTGGAAGATTCAAGGGAAAGGCATCCGGTTCAACAAGAGTAATAGCTGATCACAGGGGTAATAAAGATACTGTGACCATTAACGTGGAGATCGGCACATCCAACCGTCTATTGAGCGGAATGGACGATCTGACGGGCTGGAATGTGGAATATGTAATGACAGACAGTTCCGGTACCAACGTGACCGCGAGCGCTGATACATTCACCACTTCCCCTAAATCGTTCAGGATAAACTACAAGTTCACATACCAGACGGGACAGTTTTACTATATCTATCTTAAAACCGATATACCCGTTTTTGGTGTCCCTGATTCGATCCACCTTGATGTAAAAGCCGACGGTCCGCAGCACCATGTAACTTATATGATAACTGATGAGAACAACGAGCTTTTCAGAATAACGATGCCTCAATATATCACCTCATTGATGTTCGCGGAGACAAAAACACCTGTTAACAGGGCTGCCCCGGCGGGTACCACCGGAACTTTGTACTTTCCGATAAGACTTAAGGAGATTCAGATCAGGCTGGGAAGTGACCGGGTGGTCGGGCAGGTTTATTCCGGAACAATTTATATTGACAACCTTCAGGTCTCATATCCCGGCAATACACCCGTTTCAGTGGAAGATGAAGAATTGCCATCCGGATTCGCGCTCGCGGGGAACTACCCAAATCCATTCAATCCTGAAACCAGGATCAGATACGTGCTTGATAAAGCCGGAATTGCCCGCCTGCGGATATTCGATATCACCGGCGCGAAACTGGCTACACTTCTTGATGGTTATCAGATGCCCGGAAAGTATGATGTAACCTGGGATGCGGCCAAATATCCGAGTGGTGTATACCTCGCGGTTCTCGAACAGGGTGGAAAGACGATCACCCACAAAATGGTGCTTCTAAAGTAAAAGGTAACCGGCACGCGATGGAAAACCACTTGAGATTCAGCATCGGGAAATACGAGTTTTTCGTACCTATAAGGTTCGTTTCGAAGGTTTATCCTGCCGCCGCGCCAATGGACTATCCCGTTGGTGAGCACCCCTCTGTAACGGGATTCGTGATTATCGCGGGCGAACCCTTCGCTTTGGTTTCCATTCATGAAAAACTTGGAATTCATTTCAAGGGAATTGGGCTCTCAAACAAAATGATCCTTATGAACTGGAATGGCTTCCGTTTTTTACTGGTTGTCGATGAAGTGAAAGATGTGCTGGAGATCGATCCAGACAGTTTCAAGGATCTTGCAGTTAACACATACACAAAAGGGAGGTTGCTGATCGATGAAGCCGGGCGTTATATTTTGGATGACCCCGGGGCATTGATAAGGGAAGATATTCTGATAGACCTTACAACAGGTGAAAAAATAACTCAAGGGGAGCTATATGAGGAATAAGGAGAATGTTGATATATTCCGGAAGTTTTCGGGATACATAGAGAAGAAGTTTGGTTGGTTTATCCTCCCGTCTAAAATAGAGAATTCTGCATTTATATTGGGTAAGTTGAGTATGAAATTCGGCTTGGAGAGGGTTATCGCCCAGTTTGAAACCGGGATAAATCATGATCTCTTTAACGAGGTGGATGATGAGATAATCGAGCTTTTCTCTGTAAACGAGACTTACTTCATCAGGGAGCCGGAGACCCTCGCGACAATGGCGACACTCGCCCGGGAATCCCTTCGAAAAAAAGAGAAAATCAAAATATTTTGTGCTGCCTGCTCATCGGGTGAAGAG
>JAEYUD010000244.1 GCA_023433685.1 Bacteroidota bacterium | reverse complement strand
AGCCCCATCTTGTCGGCGGGCATCTTGTCGATAGCCACCACTTCGGCAGGTGAATCGTTACTGAACTCTGCTGTAACTCTAACATCAACGGGGAGCAAAAAGTTTAATCCTTTATCTTTTACCTTTTCGAGGAGCTCTTTCGCGAGTTCGATCTTCTCTGCTTCCAGGAGGGAGGTACCTATCTCGTGCCCCATCGCTTTGAAGAAAGTGTAAGCCATTCCGCCTCCGATGATGAGGGTATCAACCTTGTCAAGAATGTTGTTTATCACATCGATCTTGCCCGATATTTTAGCACCGCCGAGGATCGCGCAATAAGGGCGAACAGGATTAGCAAGTGCACCGCCAAGATAATCAAGCTCTTTCTTCATCAGGTAGCCAGAAACCGCGGTTTTAACGAATTTTGTTACACCTTCGGTCGAGGCGTGAGCCCTGTGCGCGCTGCCGAACGCGTCGTTAACGTATAGATCGGCAACTGCCGCAAGTTTTTCAGCGAACGCGGGATCGTTTGCCTCTTCTTCCGCGTAGAAACGAAGGTTCTCAAGAAGCAGCACTTCACCCGGCTTAAGTTCATCCGCCATTGCTTTAACGGCGTCGCCGATGCAGTCAGGCGCGAACTTTACAGGCTGACCGAGGAGTTCAGAAAGCTTCTCAGCAACCGGTTTAAGGCTGTATTTTGGATTAACTTTTCCCTTGGGTCTGCCAAGGTGGCTCATAAGTATCGCTTTGCCGCCATCGGCCATGATCTTTTTGATGGTGGGGAGAGATTCAACTATCCTGTTATCGTCTGTAACGTTCATGTTCTCATCGAGTGGGACGTTGAAGTCGACTCTGACGAGTACTTTTTTATCTTTCAGCTCAACGCTGTCTATGGTCAGTTTATTCATCGTCATCTCTGCAATTGAATAATAAAAAAAAGACGCAGCCGGAACTGCGTCATAAAATGTAATTCTGAAGGTTACGCGATCTTTTTAAGAAGATCAACCACTCTGCATGAGTAACCCCACTCGTTGTCGTACCAGCCGACCACTTTAACCAGGTTACCGTTAACCATGGTTGAGAGGGCGTCAAAGATACATGAGTGTGGATTGTGGATGATATCTGAAGAAACGAGCGGGTCTTCAGTGTACTCGAGGACGCCTTTCATGGCTCCTTCGGCAGCTTTTTTCATTGCAGCATTAACTTCTTCAACCGTGGTCTCTTTAGCGAGAACGGCTACGAAGTCTGTGATCGAACCATCAGGTGTAGGAACTCTGAGTGAGAAACCATCGAGTTTACCCTTCAGTTCAGGGATAACCTTACCAACGGTCTTCGCGGCGCCGGTAGTGGTCGGAATGATGTTAACGGCAGCAGCTCTGGCTCTTCTGAGATCCTTGTGGGGAAGATCGAGCACTCTCTGGTCGTTGGTATATGAGTGAACTGTGGTCATGTAACCTTTTTCAACGCCGAAAGCATCATTAAGAACCTTAACCATTGGGGCGAGGCAGTTTGTGGTGCATGAAGCGTTTGAAAGAACCACTTCGTTACCTGTGAGAACTTCATCATTAACGCCGAGAACAACTGTAGCGTCGATGTCACCCTTGGCAGGAACGGTGAGGATAACTTTTTTAGCGCCGGCAGTTACGTGAGCAAGGCACTTGTCTTTGGAAGCGAAAACACCGGTTGCTTCAATAACAACCTCGGCGCCGAATTCTTTCCATTTAAGATTCGCGGGATCCTTTTCGGCAGTGATCTCGATCTTTTTACCGTTAACAACTATAGCATTACCGTCAACTTCAACAGTACCGTTGAATTTGCCGTGAGCTGAATCATACTTTAAGAGGTGCGCGAGGGTTACAGCATCAGTCAGGTCATTAATCGCAACTATTTCAATACCGCCAACTTCAAGGGCTCTTCTGAATACGAGCCTACCGATTCTTCCGAATCCGTTTATTCCTATTTTGATAGACATTTTTTTCTCCTCTGGATAAAAAAATTATTTAGACATCTAAATTTATTATTCTTTTCACTATTTATCAATGCAATTCGTCTCCTATTGTTCAGTTCCCCCAAATAAGTGAACCAAATAAATATTTTTTTAAATTAATGATGCACTATATTTACACGAACGGTAAAATTCGCTTTAATATTGTGATAAAAGTCACTAAATTTACTACAAAAAAAGGAAGTTTTCATGGAAGACCTCGACTTTCCAAAGTATGTACCGCTGTTCGAAAATCTGGATGACGAGACACTGCTGCAGATATCGAATCTGGGAAAGAAAAAATCATTCGCCCGTGACAGTATTGTTCTTATGGAACATGAGACCGGGCACGCCCTTTTCGTAATAGTAAGCGGAAAAGTTAAAGTAAGCCGTGAAAGTGACGATGGCCGCGAGGTTATTCTAACCTACCTGAATCCAAACGATTTTTTTGGTGAAATGGCACTTCTCGACGGTCTTGCCCGCTCTGCCACCGTTACAGCCATTGAAGACACGGAACTCTTTATTATTGAGAGAGCCGATTTCCTTGATCTCCTTTATGACCACCCTGAAGTTTCGATCAGCCTGCTGCAGGAGCTTACCAAGCGCTTGAGAGCCGCCGATATGAAGATCAAATCACTCTCACTGAAAGACGCCGAAGGAAAAGTGGCTACCGTTATCCTTCAGATCGCGGATGAAGTTGGAAAGATAAGACAAGGCGTGGTTGAGATAGAGAAACTCCCCTTCCAGCATGATCTTGCCAATATGGCCGGCACTTCCAGGGAAACAATTTCACGAACACTCCACAGTTTCGTAAAAAAGGGACTTATAGAACTTGACGGTAACAAACTCCGCATACCAAATTACGAGGAGTTCAGGAAGTTCTTCTCATAGTTGATGGAATTTAAGGCAGATCTACACACACATACCACTCACTCCGACGGCTGGCTATCGGTTGAAAGCCTTTTAAGAAGGGCTATTCTCCACCGGATAGACGTGCTTGCAATTACCGACCATGATACCGTTTCGGGTTATCATGAAGCGTTGGAAAAGAACACTAAATATGGGATCCGGCTCATACCCGGTATAGAGCTGAGCGCGCAATACCTCGAGTATGAAGTTCATGTTCTTGGCTACTTTTTCGATACACGAAACGGGAAAATAACGGAATATATAGAAACCCTCAGGGATGACCGCTACAGAAGGTGTGAGCGTATAGTTGAAAACCTCCGGGGTACAGGTGTTGACATCACAATGGTTGATGTAAAGCGTGAGTGCAAAGGTGACATGTTCGGTCGCCCCCATATAGCTAAAGCATTAATACGGAAGAAGATCGCTCGCAATTTCACGCACGCGTTCAAGGATTTTCTCGGTAACAACTCCCTCTCATACGAGAAGAAATATTTTATCACTCCATCCGACGCGATCGGGCTAATCCATCAGGCAGGCGGACTTGCAGTTCTTGCCCACCCGGGCTATCTTGATGATTCATCGCTAAAAATAATTCTCTCTGACAAATTTGACGCCATTGAGGCGATCCACCCCTCCCACACACTCCCCCAGCGCCAGAAGTTCATTGAAATTGCCCGGCAAATGGGCATCCCCTGGACAGGCGGATCCGATTTCCACGGTGATACAGCAACCGACCGTGGGTACATTGGTTCATTCTACCTCTCAAAACAGGAGCTCGCTGCTGTGGAAGCTCTGATCAGGACGTAAATTATTCAATTTTTTTATAATTAGTCAATCTTTATGTTTCTTCTCTCTATTTTTTGGTTTTGAGGATTAAAATGAAAGAAATCAACGGTTTTTTACAGGCCGACGGGCTAAAATTTGCCATAGTTGTCAGCCGTTTCAACGATTTTATAACAAACAAACTGCTTGATGGCGCTATTGACTGTCTGATCCGTCACGGCGGAAGTGATGATGACATAACTGTGGTCAGGGTGCCCGGTGCATTTGAAATACCCTATGTGGCAAAGGCAGTTGCCGAAAAAAGGGAGCATGACGCTGTGATCTGCCTTGGAGCGGTAATCAGGGGTGCCACGCCGCACTTCGATTACGTGGCAGCAGAATCTGCCAAGGGTGTTGCAATGGCTGCCATGTCAACCGGTATTCCAGTGGTTTACGGAATTGTAACCACCGACACTATTGAGCAGGCTGTTGAACGCGCGGGTACAAAAGCCGGTAACAAAGGGTGGGATGCCGCGCTTACGGCAATTGAAACTGCGAATCTGATCAAAGAAATTAAAAAGTAGCCAATGACGAAATACCTCCTCTCACTTCTCACTATTCTTTTCATGATCACTCAGGCGCAGGAAGCGTATGACTGGCGTATTTATACCAGCCAGAGCAATCTTTCAACTGCGTTTTACGATGGAGAAAAGATATGGGCAGGATCTGAAGGGGGTGTTTATTCGTTCAAGGTTTCCGACTCTTCATTTGTTTCCTACACAAAAGCGAACGGGCTGAATGGCTCCCCAGTTAAAGCCATCGTGGTCGACAGTCAAAAAAAGATATGGTTCGGAAGCTCGAACGGGATCATAGATGTGTATAACCCGTCAACCGGATCGTTCAACAGGATTATGGCTATCGCCAACTCCGGCAAACCACAAAAAGGGATAAATGACCTGTCGGTTTCAGGTGATACGATCGTGGTTTCAACTGATTTCGGCCTTTCGCTGATCAACAGTAAAACCCTCGATTTCTTTGAGACTTACATAAAATTCGGATCTATTCCTGCGAATACGAAAGTAAATTCCGTTTTCAGGTCGGGCCTTTTTTATGTTGCCACACAAGCCGGAATGGCGATTCAAAAACCCGGTGCTACAAATCTTAACGACCCGAACGCGTGGGATGTTTACACCTCTGTCGCCGGATTCCCAAACACCGTGTTTTATTTTGTTGACCGGGAGAATGATGGAATTGTAGCCGGAACATCACGGGGTTTATACAAATTCGACTCAGGCAATTTCACTTCATACAGCAGTGAACTGCTTGGAAAAGCTGTCAGAAAGTCGGTTATTAACGGTACGGATCACTGGTACATTGCCGACTACACCATTCCCGGCGGCACACGCAGCGCGCTATACAGATTCAATAACGGGGCACCTGTTTCATCTGTTTCCGATCTGCCGGCAATCTACGGTGTGATCCCGTTCTCCGGCGGAGTTAACTATGTTCCATCTTCGTCAGGTCTATTGATGATAAACGACGGCGGAGTTATAAACGTGGTAAATCCCAACGCTCCTGCCGCAAATATTTTCAGTGGAATTACAGTGGATAAAAACGGGAATCTTTATTCAGCGAGCGGAAGGGACCTTACGGGCAGAGGTTACTACAAGTTTGACGGTACAAAATGGACCAACTACGATGCCAATTTTGTGCCTGGCATGCCTACCAATTCTTACTATAACTCCTTTACGGGTCCTGATGGAAGTGTCTATTTCGGAAGTTACGGAAAGGGTTACCTTAGGATAAAGCCGAACGGACAAGTGATATATTTTACTTCACAAAACTCGCCTCTCGTTGGCATAACCGCAGATCCCTCTTTTCTGGTGATCTCCGCACTGCGAACCGACTCAAAAGGCAACCTGTGGAGCCTGAATTTCGATGCCGGTAACAGGAAGACCCTGAACGTGCTCACCACCGACAGCACATGGTACGGTTATGAGAACAACCCGGGTATCAGTCTTACCAATTACTCCAATCTTGAGATCGACCAGAGTGACACAAAATGGTTCAGCAGCCCGTTGCGAAATCAGCTTTTTTACTTCAACGAAAGAGGCACCTTATCAAACACCGCGGATGACATTTCGGGAGTGCTGACTGAAAGCAACGGCTTGAACGGACAGAAGATAAATGCCCTCACGATCGACAAAAGAGGTGATCTCTGGATCGGAACCGACCTTGGAGTGCAGATCGCCACATCACTCTCCACTGTGCTTCAGAACAGTTCAACATCAAAGCCGAGGATATCAACAGTTTTTTCTCTTAGACAGCAGAAAATAAATTCGATAGTGGTTGATCCTGTCAACCGCAAATGGGTGGGCACTGATGCAGGTCTTTTCCTCGTTTCATCGGATGGAACACAGCTTATCGCTTTTTTTGACGCGACCAACAGCCCCCTTCTCACAAATGAAGTATCGGTTCTCGGAAGTGACCAGAAGAACGGGAAGATTTTCGTGGGTCAGGCCGGCGGATTGATCGCTTTCAGCACGAATGCACCGGCACCCAATTCTGATTATTCTGATCTCCACGTCTACCCAAGTCCCTACCTCCCCGCGAAAGGCGGTTTGCTGACGATAGATGGATTGATAAAAGACTCTGATATCACAATAGTTGATGTATCGGGGAACAAGGTAAGATTTTTTTCCTCACCCGGTGGACGGATCGCGAGCTGGGACGGCAGAAATGATGCCGGTAACCCTGTGGCAACCGGCGTTTATTTTATCGTTGCATCAGACAAGGAAGGCAATACTGTATCGAAGATAAAGGTCGCCGTGGTAAGGTGATCAATTGAGATAGAGTATCCAGAAGATCACGGGCACAAGCAACCCTCCGATAAATATCCACTTCCCTCTTCCACCAAAACCGTGTTTACCTTTCACCATGATAACACCTGATATCGCGAGATAAGCCAGCAGCACGGCGAAAACATCCGCGACATACGTCCAAACCTGTTTCGGCTTGTTGAGATGAAGAAAGTTAACTTCTTTTGGAACAGGCTTCCCTTTCGTGGTTTCAATAGTGAGTTCACCGGTCGCGAGATTGAAATCAATTGTCTTCCCATCGTAAAACAGCCTGACATTCTCTTCATCCTGCCAGAATATTTCTTTGGGCTTCTCACCAAGTTTAAGGTGCGCGGTTATGATGCTGTCGAAGTTACCCGCTTCCCAGTATTGCCTTGGAAGAGTGTCAGCCTTCAGAAGTTCTTTGGTAATGGTGTAGCTCGGGTTCCAGTCGTCGATGTGGTTCACCGCCACACCTGAAATGGCATAGATCACGGTAAGCCCGGCGATGAAAAAGCCAATGTCGCGGTGCCACTTCCTTAAAAATATCCGTATCTTTTTTTCACGTTCGCTCATATTATCTTCAGAAAAGTTAAAAAAAAGGTCTTGAGCTGTCATCGAGACTGCTCAAGACCTGACAAAAATCATCAGATTGAATTAAAAAATACGGGCACCGGTGCCTTTGATCTGGTAGACGGTTTTACCTGATTTAATCTTTGAGGGGTCAAACTTTGCACCCTGTTCTTCGGCTTTGTGTTTTTCAGCTTCGATCAGTTCTTCTTTGGTGTAGACGATCTCTTCAACAACACCCTGAACAACTGCTTTGTGGCCTTTTTTACTTACCGGGAAAACTATAACGCCGTCTTCAACTTTTATCTTTATTTTCTGTCCCTTTTTGTCGCCTGAAATATCCATCCAGCAACCTCTTTTTTGGCAAACGTCAACCACGGTGCCTTCGACCATGACGGTTTTACCGACAAATTTCTTGGGGGAAGCAAATATCTGTGAAACCTTGGTTTTCGATTTCAGAGATGGGGCCTTACCATAAACGTCTCCTTTTTGCGCGAATGACGCGCCGGAGAGAAGAACAGTTGTAACAAGGATCAAGATTAATGATCTCATTTTTATTCCTTTTTGTGTTGTTGTCTAATGTAATCCAATTCTCATTTATATTCGACAGCTAAAACCCGGAAAGGGTTTAACCATTCTCTTCCGGCACAACAAGATCACGTACGAATGTGGTGAACAATGTCATATCAACCGGTTTTGGGTAGAAGAAATCAAATCCTTCTTCAACAATTTTCGCCTTGTCAGCGTTAAGGGCATAGCCGGTAACCGCGACGAAAGGTACATCATCATAACCCGGGAGCAGCTTGATCTTTTTCATGGTTTCAACCCCTGAGAGACCCTCACCGAGGTTAATATCCAGGATGACAGCCGAGTAGCGCTTGCTTTCCGCGAGGCGAAGCGCCTGCTCCCCGTTCCGTGCTGTATCAACACCGCAGAACTTTCTTAGGTAAAGCGCCATTACATCGGAGTTCATTTTGCTGTCGTCAACAATGAGAACCTCTTGTCTGAGGGCGGTTTGTGAATTCTTTTTGAAGTGCCGGAGCCTTTCTTCATCGTCGTCAACCGGAAGTGTTGAGACCTCAGGAGAGAGAACTATTGTGAAAGAAGTTCTTTTACCCGGAACGCTTTCTATCTTAATAGTGCCACCCAGTTTTTTTAATATCTCTTTGGTTACCCGTAAACCGAAACCGGTTGCCTCAACAGTGCGGGGGAGCTCCTGCGCGGCTGATGAGTCGCTGAATATGGCATCGATCTCATCCCTTTTAATGCCGGGACCAGTGTCGGTTACCCTGATAAATATTTCATCCCCGTTTGAAGGCGGCTGCACCACTTCCACTCTGACGGTACCCTGTACTGTGAATTTAACCGCGTTGTTTATCAGGTTTCCGGTGGCTTTAGAGATCAGAACAGGGTCAGTGATCAGTGAAAGACCTTCCTGAATGTAAGTTTCGAATCTTAATCCTTTGTCCTCGGCAATTTCCTTGTAGTACTCGAGAACCTCCTTAAGCGCGATCCCCGGTTCGATCTTCTTAAGGTTAATGTTCCAGTCATCCTTCTCCATGTTGAGAATATCGGAGACTGAATCGAGTTTGTTCAGCACGCGCCCCGCCGAGTGTTTGATCGAACGGAGAATTTTCCGGTGTTCATAGTCGGTTACTTCCGAGATCAGGAGATCAAGAAAACCCGAAATACCATTCAATGGGTTGCGGATCTCGAGGTTAATATCTTCAAGGAGTGAAATCTTCTCTTTGTGTAGGCGGTCAAGTTTATCACGCTGTTTTTTTACTTCGCTTTCAAGTTTCTTTCGTGAAGTGACATCCTGTTTGAAAGCAACGAGACGTTCGATGTCACCATCCTTCCCTTTAATGGCGGAAATGGCACCTGAATCCCAGTAATGGGTTCCGTCTTTCTTCTTGTTTATTATGTCACCCTGCCAGATATCCCCGGAAAGGATGATTTTCCAGATGTTTTCGTAGAAAACCGGTGGCAGTACACCCGATTTAAAAAGTGACGGCTTCTGCCCGAGCATTTCAGCCGGTGAGTACCCCGTCATTTCAGAGAGTTTTCCGTTAACGTATTGAATGATACCCGAGGGATCAGTAACTAAAATTCCCAGGGGTGCATTTTCGATTATTTGCTCAAAAAAAGAACTGGTGGTCAGGTAATTGTAGTACCAGGTAAGATCTGTTGCCACTCCTGAGATCAAAACAGGGGTTCCTGATTCATCAGCGTGCACTTCAACAGCCGACCTGATGTACCTTGTAGTATGATGATCATTACCTGCCATCCGGTAGTCAACCACGTACCCTTTGAAGTCATGTATAAGGTCTGTGGCTGCTCTTTCCACCTTTTGACGGTCGTCCGGGTGGATCATGTCGTTGATCTTGTTCTGAAGGAATTTTAATTCTTCCGGGTCATCTTTAAGAGTACGCTCAATTCCGTAAAGTTCGAAGATGTCATCGCTTATCCAAACTGAACCTTTAGCGAGGTCGATCTCCCAATAGCCGGAAGCAAGCGACCTGTCAAGCCTTTTCATCCGTTCGAGGTTGACAGTATCCTCGACGATCTCTTTCAGCACCTCACCGGGGTATCTAAGGAGGAGTATCCAGCCGATGTGTGTGCCAACATCATTTACCACTGAAGAGATAACCCCCGTTACAGCAGTCTCATTGATTCCGAATTTGAGTTTTGCTGTGTTGCCGAGCCTGTGGGCAATTCCGTTTTTTTCCACCTGTTTAAGTATCTGTTTAAGATCAAGCGCGGATTCAGGGTCGGTGATCTGAAGCAGATCAACAAGTTTTTTATTTACAAGGCGGTCGTATGTAAGGTCGAGCGTCACTTCAGCGGCATAGTTCAGGTAAGTGATAACCCCTTTGGCATCGGCCATTATAAATGGATCTCCAATCGCTGCAATAGCTGAACCGAGTTCATTGGAAGAGGCGGTCAGATTATCCACTTCGGCGTTCTTAAGGGTGGTATCCCTTTGGGTGGCAAAACATCCGAGCAGCAGACCGGTATCATCATGGATGTTTACAAATTCGGTTTCGATCCACATACTCATGCCGGGAGCGATCTCTTCAGAAGATTCCATGTTGAGCCAGCCGGTTTTCAGAAGTTTCTTCCAGGCGGCACGTCCGTTCGCGACATCATAGTTGAAGAATCTCTCAGGCGTGATACCCATCAGATTTCCGTCGAACGCCGGATTGAGCTCAGCCGATCTCGTGTTGAATATCGTTATTTTCTGTGTCTGGAATATATGATCGAAGAGATCCGGATCTTCAGAGGAGGGATCCCACATCACCGGTTCATCGAGCATCATAACGAAGAAACCATCAGGCGAGGCCTCAAAAAGGAGCCTGAGGATATAATTGGTGTAAGGCTCGGTGTGGGTTGAAGCGATCTCGGGAAGTATACCGTCTGATCTTCTGACCGGATTTAAATTCATGGGTCTTTGGGGTCTTATTCTTTCCATTTGGGTGTGCCTGCTTTACTTGCTTGTGAAAATCGATGTGAAACCGGCTCCAAGAGAAGCGTCATTGTAAGACCAGCTTCGTTCGTCACTCGTTCTCACAGTGTAGAATCCGGGTTTCAGCGTGATTGACGGCTCCACTTCCCAAAGAGCCGAGCTTACATCATTTCTCCCCTTCACCGCACCGGCTTTCCATCTGCCAACTTCCTTGCCCTGAGCATCAACGAGGAATATTTCACCGGCCGGGGCACCCTTGCCGTCGTTCCAGTGATAAGTTCTGATCTTAACCACCTCAAGATCAGAATAAACCTGAAAGGTGAACGGTTTTGCCTCCCCCTGCTTGACGGGGGAATTGTTCTCATTTGAGTAAACCGCTTTCAGGTCACGGGAACACCCGGAAAGGAGAAGGAGAAGGAAGAGTACCGGTATGGTTCTTGTCATCATTGTAATGTTGTTTGGAAATCGAATAAACAGACCTATAATTTAATTGTTTTATGCGAAATATCTTAGTGAAAATTGATTTCCGCGTAGTGCTGGTGATGCAAGTTACAAAAAAAAGGCACAATGGTTTCAACCCGTTGTGCCTTTGTTAACTTCTTTGATCACCGTTAGTTAGCGGCCACCTTCTTCTCGAGTGTCTTGTTACCCACTCCATGGCAGGCGCTGCATTTCTGTGTTTTGAACGAGACTTCAATTCCGCCTGGATGCGTGAACTGCAGGCCTTCACTTGCTATCCTGCGTCCCTTTTGCGGCGAATTTTCTTCCAATAAAATGTGGCAGCTGTTGCAATCGTTGGTCAGCACTTTTCCGTCGTTGCTTACATGGTTTCCATCGTGGCAACGGAAGCAGCCGTCGTAGTTCATGTGTCCAAGATTATTGGGGTATTTTCTCCAGCTTACTTTCATTTCCGGGAAGTAGTTCTTTGAATATATCTTTTGAATCTCTTTCACGGCTTTGGCGATTTCCTTCCCTCTCGTCTTATAGATCTCAGGGTAGGTGTTCCTGTAAAAATCAGTTATTTTTCTGGCAATTCCCGCCTGTGCATCGTCTTTGGTCTCGTATTCACCATCAAGTGCCTGGGTGGTTATGCTCTTTATATATGGAAGATCGGAGGCGATCTTGCCGTTCGACATTGAGATGTTGATTATCCGGCTTGGCTCGTTATAGATGTGCGCGGGTCTGTTGTGGCAGTCCATGCAATCCATTTTTCTGAGTTCCTCCCCTTTTTCATCCACTTTTTTATTGAATCCTTTTGCCCGGTAGATCGTCTCTTTGCCGGTGGCTTTATTAACCACTTTCACCCAGGGGATTGTCTGGCGGGTATGATCTGTCGGCATGTAATAAATATCATTGGCAATGTTCATGTGCCAGTGGATACCTTCGGTATTGCCGATCTCGCTGTTGCCACCACCGACTCTTAGCAGAAGAGTGAGTGAGGCTTTTGTGTTCGCTTCGTCGGAGAGATAATAGTCGAGGTCCACTTTTTTCTCACTGAAGAAGTGCTTGGGCCAATGGCACTGCTCGCAGGTTTCCTGCGCGGGACGCAGATTCTCAATCGGAGTGGGAATCGGTCTCGAGAACTTGTTGAAAGTTACCGAGTAAAGCTGATAAGACCCTGATATCTTGGCACGCACAAACCAGTCGGCTCCCGAGCCGATGTGACACTTCACGCATCCAACCTTTGAGTGGGGTGAATTTTTGTATGCCGTGTACTCCGGTTCCATCACCATGTGGCAAACAGTGCCGCAGAACTCATCAGAGTCGGTGTATTCATACGCTTTGAAACTTCCAAAAGCAGAGAAGAGGAGGAGAATGATCGTTCCGAATGAGAAGAAAAGGGTGGCTCTCAGCTGTTTCGGATCGTTCATGTCAAGAACGGGAAACTTCCTCGCTTTGAAGTCGATCTTCTTTGAAAGTTTATGTTCCCTGTACCATCCATAGGCAATTATCAGAAGTCCTATGATGAGGAAAACCGGTAAAATAATGAACGTGAGAATCCCCATATAGGGTTTATGCTCGGCGCTGAAAGTTTCAACTATGATAAGAAAAAAGATCAGCCCAAAACTTAATCCCGCAAGGGCGGCTCCGGCGAGGGAGACCGGGTTATACAGCGACTGTGGAAATATTCTTTTCATTTTGTTCCCTCTCCTTTAATTTTCAGCCCTTGAGGCTTTTTTTCGTTTAAAAAGGACTGCCAGAAAACCAATCACCAGAACCAGACCGGTGATCACAAGCAACACCGGAACCACTCCAAAGCCCTGACCGTCTTCCTTCGTCTCTTTTTTATCGACGACGGCTTTAACGGGTTTACCGGGGTTTTTGTGTATCTCGCCATTGATGAAGTCATTCCCGGCTCCGGGGTGACAGCTTCCGCAGGTTTCCTGCAATTTCTTTTTATTTACTCTCGATGCCGGATCTTCAGATCTCAGTATCTTGTGTGGACCGTGGCAGCTGGCGCAGTTTGCCATTGTCTCTTTACCATCTTTAACCTCGATGCCGTGGTATGTGGTTTTGGCAATCTTGGTTTTTGAAGTTGACTGTGCAAAGTCAGGGTTGATCTCGACGGGATTGTGGCACGAACCGCAAAGGTTTGCTCCGGGTCCGGTCACGGGTTTGTGTTCGCTATGACACCCTGAACAAACCGGGGCATCTTTAACACTCTTTTTGAAGGCAGCGAAGTGTACACTTGCCGCGTAATCTTCTTTAATATCTTTGTGGCATTTGCCGCATGTTTCGGGCACTTTTTCACCAAAAACAGTTGAAGCGGGGTCGCCTGTTCTCATTATCTTATGGCTTTGGTGGCAGTCGACGCATGAGGCAGCATTTCCATTACCGGCCTTAAGAAGTTTTCCGTGGGTGTTTGAGTCGGCCCCCGCTACAAAACTTTTATTGTGCGCGAACCTTGAGGTAGTAAGGGGATCATTCGAGTGGCATGAGAGGCACAGCTCCTGCTGCGCGGTTCTGAGCCGCAGCATATCGCCACCATAAGTACCCTTGGTTACCTGGAACTTGTGGCAATTTAAACAGCCGGGTTTTTCGTTGGCACCTTCACCGAAACCGTGGACGCTGTTTCTAAACTGATCATAGTAATTATTGTGGCAGCCGGCGCAAACAGTGATCGAGGCGGTGCGTCCAATGTTTTTGTATGGTTTGGCATCATGTTTCCCGTGACACGATTTACAACTAACATCTTTCCCCTCAGCGTTCTTCGATGCGAGCATCATCTGCGGATGGAAGAGGTGTTTGATCTTCGCGTCTTTGTGGCACGTCATGCAGTCGATCGGCTGAATATTCTCCTTGTGAGGCATTTCCTCCGGATTAAAACCGTCATGGCATGAGACGCATTCTAATTTTTTATGGGGGGATCCCTGAAGAACCTTTTCATCAACAAAAAGTGAGACCTCTTTTCCGTTCCGTTCCATCGACATCGATTTGTCGGAGTGGCACGCGAGACAGTCGTCGTTTGAGGGTTGCTGCTGCAAAAAAGAAACAGCCTTTCCGGAAGTGGTACCACAGTTCGCTTGAACAGTGAGCGCCAAGGCAATTAACAGGGCTGAAAAGCCAATGTTCCTGATAATTTTCATTCGTATGTACCGGTAGTTTTTGGAAAGTTCATGAACGCCGGGCGGGCCAGTGCCCGGATCGAGCTCTTTAAATAACAATAATTATGCCAACTTACCCGGTCGATTAACAATCCATTGAGTTTTGAACCCTGCCTGACTCGTTGCAGGGAGAAAAGACGCAAAAACAATCTGTATTCAAAAAAAAACGGGAAAAAGTTCTTACCCCGGCCGGAACCCGGATACAGGAGTTATCCGGTTTGATCAAGTATTACATTCTCTTTGTTTTGCCAAAAAATTACCAATATTGAGAAAGAAAGTGTTGAAAATCTAAATAATGAGATTTTTTGTGTGTTGAAATTTTCAACACCTCTCAGACACCTTCGAAAAAAACCGCTTTTACGCGACTTTTTCAGGCTCCAGGTTCAGGGCGATTAAAAGAGAAGGTGGCACAATTTTTGCTTTATATTTGTCAATCAGATTTTACGGAAACATTGAACTGTTGTTAGAAATATGAAAAAAATCAAACTGTTACTCCTTCTTATTGCAACATTTACATTCACGCCATTCGCTCAGAACAGCTCGGAAGATTGCCTTGCCTGTCACAGTGATGAAACTTTAACCATGGATCGCGGTGGAAAGACCGTATCACTTTTTGTGGAGCCTGGAAGGTTCTCTGCGTCGGTTCACTCTGCTATCAGTTGCGTTGACTGCCACTCCGGCTTTAAGGCTGACGACCTTCCGCACAAATCAGGAAGCAACATTTCAAAGGTTGATTGCAGTGCCTGTCACGACGTTGAGAAGTTCAGCAAAAGTATCCATGGCACTAAAAACGTTCAATGCTACTCATGCCATACCAAACACGCGATACTTCCCGCGAGCAACCTTACAAACGGCAGGGTTGAAATATGCATGACGTGCCACAACACCGGTAGTGTTAAACAGTTCACCGCCGGAGGACACTTCAAAGCATACAAGAACGGTAACCGCGTAAACTGCGTAACCTGCCACGGCAACAGTTCACACGAAATACAGAAAACCGCTTTCAACAAGTTCAGTGAAGCACAACTTTGTAACAAGTGTCACGTAACACACAACAGTCAGTTTTCAATTCAGCTTCACTCCCAGGCAAACCAGGCGGCTTTCCCCCGCTGCACAAACTGCCACGGTGAGCACCTCGCTGCCGTAAACAGATTCTCAAAGGGTTCACAAGAGTGCATGAACTGCCACATGAATCCCTCGATCTTCCATCCGAAGGATCAGGAGAAACTCGTTAATTTTATAAAGACGTATCAGACGAGTGTTCACTCTCACATCCAGATCAACGGCGTTGAAGCCGCATCCTGTGCCGACTGCCATGGCAATCACGTGGCGGAAGGTATCCCTGCCATTAAAAACCGTGTAAAAAGAGAGAATATAAACGCGACCTGCGGCAGATGCCACCAGGATGCTCTGAAAGAGTTCAATGCCTCGGCCCACGGTCTGGCTTCAAGAACGAATCCCGATGTGGCGCCGGTTTGTACCGACTGCCACGGCGAGCACCAGATATCAAGCGTGAAATCACCCGAGTTCGCGAAGATAAAGATCAAAGAAATGTGCATGAACTGTCACGTTAAAAACGAGAAGGTTCTTAAACTCACAAAAACCACCGCGGATGAGATCAAACATTATGAAAGATCTGCTCACTGGAAAGCCCTGAAAGCAGGTAATGAGAAAGCTGCTGTTTGCTCCGACTGTCACACCGGGCACGCGATGCTCCCCGCGAGCGATCCAAAATCGTCGATGAACAAACACAACATCGCAATGACATGCGGCAAGTCAGGTTGCCACGTCAGAGAGAAAAACGCTTATAATGTGTCAGTGCACTACAAATCACTGAAAGACGGGAAAAACGATTCACCCGGCTGCGCCGACTGCCATGGCAACCATCAGATCGAAAACACAAACAGATTTGAAAACGAAGGTGTAAAAAACCAGTTCATCGCGAAACTCTGTTCCGACTGCCACGCGTCTGTTCAGCTTGCCGAGAAGTACGGATTCTCGCAGCTTAACCCTGACAGTTATTACAAAAGCTATCACGGTCTCGCGGTTCGTGGTGGATCAAAAACGGCTGCAAACTGCGCCAGTTGCCACAACTATCACGATATCAGACCCAGCAGCGATCCACTTTCTTCGATCAACCGGGCAAACCTTTCAAAAACCTGCGGAAAGTGCCACCCGAACGCCAAGATAGACGCAGAGTTCGCCAAAGTTCACGTTACCAATACGGAAGAGGAATCAGTTATCCTTTGGATGGTGAAAAACGGATATATCTTCCTGATCATCGCGACCATTGGTATAATGTTCATACATAACGTGCTCGATCTCGTCAGGAAGCTTCAGGAGAAGAAAAAGCACAAGCACCACATCAAACAGATGAAAGAAGAAGGCAAGTTCTATGTAAGAATGGACAAGAACCAGAGGACACAGCACTTCTTCCTGCTGACATCTTTCATTGGTCTTGTCATCTCCGGTTTCGCCCTTGTATACCCCGACGCGTTCTGGGTAAGAGGATTCCGGTTCATTCTGGGAGATAACGCTTTCGAACTCCGTGGGCTCGTTCACAGGATACTTGGCATAATAATGATCACGGTTTCATCTTATCATGTTTACTACCTGTTGTTCACAACCAACGGCAAGCAGCTCCTCAGGGATTTCCTCCCCGCTTGGCACGACTGGGAAGACATTAAAATTAATTTGAAATATCTTACCTTCAGAAGTGAAGAAAAACCACAGTTCAGACGCTTCGGTTATGCAGAAAAGGCAGAGTACTGGGCCTTGGTTTGGGGTACGGTTGTAATGTCTGCCACAGGCCTGTTGCTTATGTTCAACAGCTTCTTCCTCGCCCGCGCGCCGAAGATCTGGTTTGATATCTCAACCCTGATACATTATTACGAAGCATGGCTCGCCACTCTCGCGATAATTGTATGGCACTTCTACTTCGTTATCTTTAATCCTGAAGTGTACCCACTTAACACCGCGTTCCTTGACGGAATGATGAGCGAGGAAATGATGGAAGCTGAACACCCGCTCGAGCTGGCAAGGATCAAGGAACAGGAAGCCGCCGAAGGTGTTAAAGACGCGGAAACAAAAGATGACGAACCTTCAGGTGAAGGTGCCACAGAAACAGAGTAGTATTTAATATTGTTGATGAATGAGGTGAAAATTGAGGCTGCTCCTGAAGAAGCAGCCTCTTTTTCTATTTCGAAAGGATCATCTTACCAGTATGGGATAACTTCCCTGCCGTAAGACGGTAAAAATAAACCCCGCTCGCGAGTCGTCCCGCGTTAAAAGTTACATCGTGAACACCTGCCTGAAGCTCACCCGGCTTTATCTCCTCAACCTCCACTCCTGACGCGTCATAAATCTTTATCACCACCTCCTGAGTTGAAGGGAGAGTGAATCGAATGACAGTCGACGGATTAAATGGATTTGGATAATTACCAAACAGTTTGAACTCTGATGGTGCCTGCTCACGCTCAACCCCGGTGGGGTTTCTCCTGACATCAACCACGAATTTTGGACCGTATGCCCATCTGTCTTCAGCGTTGGGGCGGTGGTCATGGTTGGTGCTCAGACCCACGGAATAGATGGTATCCTGCACTTTATTCACGGGAGCTGTGTAATAGAAATCCCAGTAAAGTGAAGGAGCACCCTGCGGATAAGGCATCGGGAATTTTTGCGTGAGTTCATGATCGAGATATAGCACAGTTGAATCAGCGGCCGCGAGTTGTCCGAATCTGGAGGCGACATTGAATCCACCACCCAACGCGGGACCACCCGCAACATGCACTTTATATAGCGCGGTCTCTCCGGGTTGAAGAACTGACGGTCCTTCAACCCAGGTGTGTACCGTGGTGTCTTCATCAAGAGAATGACAGACGCACCCTTCACCGTTAAGTTCGGTGCACTGGATGACGTCGGGTTCTGTTGGCGAATGTTTCGGCGGATCAAATATCCTGAAACCGATGAACACCACGGATAAAGCGATTATGGTTAATTGAATCTTTTTCATCTATTTTGAAAGGATCATTTTCCTTGTCAATGAAACACCACCGGCCTCGAGCCTGTAAAAGTAAATACCGCTGGGAAGTTCCACCGCGGTGAATTCCACCTGATGATAACCGGCGGTTTTTACTCCGCGCGTGAGTGTCTTAACAACTTCACCGACTGCGTTGTAAACCGTGAGGGTTACATTTCCTTCAACGGGCAGATAGTATCCAATTACGGTTGACGGATTAAAAGGATTCGGGAAATTCTGAGAAAGCTCAAACCCTCCGGGAAGTGATACCTCTGCTTCAACAGATGAGGAATACTCGAAAGCGCCGGAGAAGTCAACCTGTTTCAGACGGTAGATGTTGATACCCGGTTTGGTACCGTTATCGGAGAATGTGTAGCCATGCTTTTGGGTTGTGGTACCATTTCCATCAATTTTACCGATCGAGCTCCAGGCATTTCCTTCTTTTTTCTCAACAATGAAGTGGGAATTGTTGGTTTCAGTGACGGTTGCCCATTCAAGCACCACATCCCTTCCAACCACTCTCGCGGTGAAAGAAGTGAGTTCAACCGGAACCACCTGCATAACCTGCACGGCGAAGTTGGGTGAGAAATTCCACTTGTCGAGCGAGGTGGGGATCCCATCGCCATTAACGCTGTTGCCTGTGGCGTAAAGTGTGTCGAAGCCTGTAGTCTGTGGCGCGGTGTATGAGAATGACCAGGAAACAGAGTCAGCACCCCCGAAAACCCTGGGAGTGCTCTGTGTAAGTTCATTACCGATCTTGAGAACAGAGGCGTCAGTTACGTCAAGTGATCCAAATCTGGCAGCCGTATTGAACCCGGCTTTAACCGCGGGACCACCTTTGATGGAAATAAAGTAGGAATTTGTGCTTCCTGTGGTTACCTGTGTTGGGCCCCAGATACTAACGGTAACAGTGGGATCAGCACTTGGGTTATGACAGACACAACCCTCGCCGTTAAGGCGCGTCGCCTCTGTCATGCCATTACTCGACATGATGCCACCTACCACAACAGCACTGACGAAAACGAACACTGATAAATAATATATTGCTCTTTTCATTTTAATGCCTTACTTAAGAAGTGTGAACTTTTTGGTCTGTGACCTGTCACCGGCTTTCAGAGTGTAGAGATATACACCCGATGTAAGAGCGGAGGCGTTGAATTCAAGTGAGTGATTTCCCGCCTGGAGTATTTTACCATTTATAACATTAGCCACTTCCCTGCCGGTTACGTCGAATATCGAAAGTGTTACTTCAGCCTGCTCAGGCAGTGAGAACCTGATGTTGGTGGAAGGATTGAACGGATTCGGGTAGTTCTGCTCGAGTGTGAAAACCCTGGGTGATTCTGTGGTGGCTTCTATCTCGTTCGAGTATTCAAAGCTGCCATCGTAATCCACCTGTTTCAGTCTGTAAAGGTAGGCACCGGTTACACCGGGTCTGTCGCTATAAATATACCTTCTTGGTGAAGTGGTGGTACCGTGACCTTCAACCTCACCGATCCTGGTCCATTCTTTGGTCTCCCCTTTCGGTGATCTTTCGATCTCAAACCGGGCGTTGTTAAGCTCGGTGGCTGTCGTCCATCCGAGTATCACTTCGTTATCTATTACTGAAGCATAAAAAGAGGCGAGTTCAACAGGTACATAAGGCACAGAGGCTTTATAAATACCGGGCGACTGCGCGGCAAAAATGGTGAGTGTGTCTATAATCTTGATTGAGTAGTTGCTCGAAGCAAGAGCGGTAGTGATCCAGTTGGCACCGCCATCTTTGGTTATGTAAATGTTGCTGCCGGAGTATTTTCCGGTCATTACGAAATCAGGATTTTCGGGAGCGATATCAACACCCCACATGCTCAATCCGTTAAAGAACGGGATGGCCACCCAGGTCTGACCAAAGTCGGTTGATTTAAGGAGACCGCCACCACCTCCCCACTTGGTTGCCCAGGCGGTTTTGGTACGCTGATCGATGGCAATGGTGGGTATTTCACCGGAAGTTACGTAAACCTGATTCCATGTCACTCCTGCGTTGGTCGATCTGAAAATACCGGTAGTGTTGTCACCCGCGAGTATGATGTGTGAGCTGTCGGGAAATACTTCGATATCGCAGGGGGTGGTGAAACCGGAAACGGTGCTCACCTGACTCCATGTATTACCGAAGTCGTACGACTTGTAAAAAATGTTGTTGCTCATCGTGTAAATTGTATCGGGGTGAGTAGGATCGGGGGTCATCGGGATGCCGAAATAAGAGAAGGTTAGCCCGTCAAGCACGGTCGTCCAGGTCTGCCCGCCATTCGTGGTTTTTACGATCTTGTCAGCAGAAGCCTCAACAGCGGCGAGCATTGTTTGTCCGCTTTTCGAGGTGGTGATAATGTTCTTCACGCTCGAAGAACCGGGAATTGTGGTACCCCACGCGGTGAAAGTTTCACCCCGGTCGGTGCTTTTGTAAATCGTCGCCGTTGTACCGTAATAGATGATGTTGGAATTGTTGGGGTCACTGGTAATCGGATCACCGAGGCTGCTGCCCGATCTTTTGAGGTTCCAGGAATATGACTGAGCGAAAGCCGCTGAAGAGATCAGGGCAAAGAGGAAAAAGTATTTGAGAGTTCTCAAAGCTTTACTCGATATTTATTAGTTGATATGATAATTATTCGGTAGGAGAATTATTTAATAACCGGGGGAGAAATTATGAATAATTGGAGGAATTTCCAAATTATTCAGGGGAATGGTGACATTTTTTTACATTATCAGAGGTTATTGGCTTCGAAGAAGGCTTCAGTCATGCTTTTTATTTTAAGTTTCAGTTCCTGGGGCCCTATCACCCTGATGTTCCCCTCCCAGCGCAGACACCAGCTCGCGATCCGTTTATTTATGGCGCAATTGGTTTTAAGTGTAATTGTTCCGTCTGAATGCTCGGTGAGTTCGAAGTCGGGAAACCAGATTTTTGAGTAAAGACTGTTCCTGCAAGAGGCAGTGAACTTCAGTTCAACAGGAAGTATCTTGTCGGCATTTTTCTCATTACCCGGCTTAAAAGTTTCTTCGAGAAGATTGATCTTCCTTATTCTGCTCAGGTAAAATATTTTTTCGATCTCCTCCCCTTCCTTCACGGCGATGATGAACCAATTAAAGTCGTTCTGTTTCAACTCGTGGGGTTTAACAGTGTATGTGTTTTCAACACCATCGGTTATTCGCCTGTAGACGAACTGAAGCATCCTTTTTTCATCCACTGCCTTGGCGCAAAGTGTGGCTATCTGAAAGAAATTCTCGATTATCGCCGATTCCACCGCGTTTAACCTGTCAAGTAAAAGCCTTCTGTTCAGTTTGAAGGCAAGATACTCGGCAAGGTAGCCGGTGAGTTGTTTGCTCTCAGGAATTGTAGCCAGTGACAATCTTTTCTGACGACTAAATATCTGAAAGCCTTCTGATCTGAAAAATGAGAGATCACGATTGATCGTCACTTCACTCACATTATATTCAAGGGCGAGGTCAAGCAGGGTGAGAGTGTCTTTATTCACGAGCCGAGCGAGTATCTCGGTGCGCCGCAGGTTGTCAGAGATGTAGTCTTTCATATCCGGTCAAGCATAAAAAATTATCATTCAATGATACAAAATTCAGGTTATCTACTGATTAATTTTGAACTAAAGATTAGGAAACATCCTGAATTAAAGCTAATAGTTAAAGGGCATGTATAGATGTAAAGGGATCGTGAAACTCACAGGGGAAAACCATTTTTCAGGGGGATTAAGCGGGGCTGTCAAGGGGAGACAGCCCCATTTTTAATTATTTTCCCGACCAAAGCCCTTTGTTGTTTTCACGCGCGTACCTGAAAGCATCCCTGAACTTTTCCTCGTACTTAACGTTGGGAGCAATTGTCAGAGGGTATGCGTAACCTTCCTTGATTATCACCTCGTTGAGCATTCTGCCATCTTCAAGATAGACATAACAGAGGAACCTGCCATATTTATCCCTTTCCTGCGCGTCAAATTCGAGTTTAACCTTGTCACCTTTTTTTATCTGCGACAGCATAAACTCCTTAGCGGCCTTCCCCATCGCGATGATGGTTTCTTCGTCGATCCGCTCTTCCTTGCTTTGCTTTTCAGCCCGGGCATTTTTTCTTGATTCGGGCGTATCAATGCCAATAAGCCTGATCTTCTCTTTTCTGCCATTGAACAACACTGAAAAAGTATCGCCATCGGTGATCTTCTCAACCGTCGCGAAATCGCTACCGGGTTGTCCCGCGCTTCCCTTCTCACCACACCCACTGAAGACAAGCAGAACTGCAACGAGCAACGCCCATCCAAATCCATTAAACTTTAACATCTCCACTCCTTAAATAAATACAAAAAACTCCGAGTCTCTGTGACATCGTGACTTCGTGACTCCGAGACTTTCCCGAAGGGATGCCTTCGGCACGAGACTCTCCCGAAGGGATGCCTTCGGCACGAGACTTTAAAGAACTATCTCCGTCCCGTTTTTCCGGGAGGTGTATATCTCCCAGAACTTTCCGGCGATATTTTCAGGATTGTGCACAGGATTTGAAGCATTAACGATACCGCAAACGGTCACCGTGCCAACATATACACCAGTACCTTCAAGTGCCTTGGCGAGCGAAAGGTTCAGATTTTTTATGCCGGCCTTGCCTATTCCGAGAGAACCGGAATTGGGGTCGGGATAAAGGGCATAACCCCCACCCGTAAGTAGGATGCAGCCGTTACCCCGCTTCTTCATTCCCGGAGTTACCACTTGAGCAGCAATTACAGCACCGAGAACGTTCATTTTGTAATCGTAGATCATATCTTCGGTCGACTCTTCAAGCAGAGGCTGTTTTCTGAGGTTGGCAACGTTGTAGTGAAGCACATCAGGAGTGCCGAGCTCATCTTCCACCCGGCTTAAAGCGTCACGAAGAGAAAACTCGTCGGCTGCATTTCCAACGTAAAATTCGGATTTTATCCCCTCGGCCTCAAGCATGTCTTTATATTCACGCAATTTCTTGCCGTTCCTGCCGATCATGGCGACCATGAAATTCTGTTTACCGAACTTTCTCGCCACGCCGAAGGCGATCCCGCCTCCCATACCAACTATTGCAATAACTTTATCTGTCATGTATGTGTCCTCTAAAATTTATAATTCAAAAAAAACTTTGGAATCAACGCCTTGTAGGTTCCCAGGTGGAACTTCTCCTGGAAGAAAAATATCCGAAAGTCCCCATAAAGAAGGCGTATAGAGTACCGTAAAAATAATAAAAAAGCAGGAATGGCACCACTTTCATACCGGTTTTGCTGAACAGCCTCCCAAGCCAGGCAAAAAAGAAACTCATAAGTGTGAAGGCGGTAAAGAAGAGATGAAAATTGATCATCCTGATCTGAACAGCTGAACTTAAAAGCATGAAGAGGAAAAGAAAAGGCGTCATCCATCTAAGAATCTTGTGCGACCAGAGCGCGAAAGCAGTATACGACGCAAAAGGGAAAAGAAACTCTTTCAGATAAGCAAGACTCCCGAGATTGCTGATCTGTATTCTCCTTTTCCGCTTGAACTCATCCTCGTTCGAGGGGGAAGGTTCCTCCTGAGCGAAAGCATCCGGATCATACTTGAAGTGCTGCCCCTTGCCCAGAACTTTGAGGCATGTTACAAAATCATCATTCATCGGATGCCCTTCGGGATAGATGAAAAAATTCTCCTTCCTGATGGCATAAATACCACCGTTGGCACCGATGAGTTTTCCGATCCTCCCTTCCTGGGTTTTCAGCCAAGTCTCAAAACTCCAGTAGCTCGTCTCCTGGTTCCCCATTTCGCTTTTGCGAAGGTGAATATCCCCGGAAACACCACCCACCTTTGGATCAGCGAAGTTTGCCGTCATATTACGGATCGCCATTCTGTCAAAAAGCATGTTTGAATCGCATAAAACCAGCACTTCCCCGGATGCTTCTTTCGATATCATGTTCAGAATCCCGGTCTTTCCCCTGCGGGAAGTCGAATGGAAAAACTTCACCCTGCTGTCACGGGCGCATAATTCCCTCATTATTTCAGGGGTTCTGTCGGATGAATTGTCGCTGCCGACAAGTATCTCCAGTTTTTCGGGCGGGTAATCGGAAGCCAGCAATCCCTCCACGGTCGCCCGGATAACTTTTTCTTCGTTATAGGCGGCGATCAATACAGAAACACGAGGTTCAAGACCCGGATCCTTCCGGTACTTTTTACCGAAAAGAATCGCAAAGAGCCATGCCATAAACGGATACAAAATGTAGCTATGGAACAGTAAAACGGCTGAAATATAAAAAATAGCTTCCGCCATCATGTCTTTCAGAAAATTGGAAAAGTATGATTTTAAATTTAGTGAAGTTTTGGCATTCCCTCCCCGTTTCACCCGTTTTTACCCCTTCCGGAGTTATATTTGTAGATTAATTTTTTAAAATAACGGCACCATTATGAATATTGCGGTGATTGGTACAGGATATGTCGGCCTCGTCACGGGAACTTGCTTCGCCGAGGTTGGCAATAATGTAATTTGCATCGACAACGACCCAATAAAACTCCAAAAACTAAACAGCCACAAAATAACGATTTACGAACCCGGTCTGGAAGTTATTTACGAACGCAACTTTTCCAACGGCCGCCTCTCTTTCACCGATGACCTCACCTCGGCTGTGCTCGGTTCAGATATCGTTTTTCTCTGCCTCCCCACACCCCAGGATGAGGATGGATCGGCAGACCTTAGTCACGTAATGAACATTACGCACAAGATAGGCGATATCCTTCATGAAATTGAAGATTACAAACTGATAATCAATAAAAGCACCGCCCCGGTTGGTACAGGTGAGAAGATAAAGAAGATACTCACTGAAAGAGGGATCAGGAATTTCGATGTGGCGTCAAACCCCGAGTTTCTGCGCGAAGGCTTCGCTGTAGAAGATTTTATGAAACCTGAAAGGGTGGTGGTGGGCTCCGACTCAACCAAAGCACTCGACGTTCTGCGTGAGTTGTACGAACCATTCGTAAATAATGCCAACCCCCTGATCGAAATGGATATAAGAAGTGCCGAGGTTACCAAATATGCTTCCAACGGCTTTCTGGCAACCAAAATAACTTTTATGAACGATCTTGCAAGATTCTGCGAGAAGGTGGGTGCCAATATCGATCTGATAAGGATCGGAATGGGTGCCGACGACCGGATCGGCAAGAAATTCCTCCTCGCGGGCATTGGATACGGCGGCTCCTGTTTCCCGAAAGACGTTAATGCCCTCATTAAAACATCGGAAGATTTCGGAGCGAAGCTCTCGATACTCTCAGAGGTTGACAGGATCAATAAAACCCAAAGAAAATATTTCTTTGAAAAGATATTGGACCACTTTAACACCGGTCTAAAAGGTAAAACCTTTGCTGTTTGGGGTCTTGCATTTAAACCCGATACAGATGATATGCGCGAAGCCCCTTCGGTTACGGTAATAGAAATGCTGCTTGAAGCCGGAGCTAAAGTGAGAGCTTATGATCCGGTAGCATCAGAAAATGCTAAATTTTACCTGCAAGAGAGGATAGAATATTGCCCCGACAAGTATTCCGCGCTTCAGGATGCAGACGCGCTGGTAATATTCACCGAGTGGGCGGAATTTAAGAAACCGAAATTCGCTATAATGAAGGAACGCCTTGCAAACCATACCATCTTTGACGGCAGAAACCTCTATGAACTGAAGGAGATGGAAAAAGAGGGGTTCAACTACTATTCGATCGGCAGACGTGTTGTGAGGCAGGCTCTTTAAATGAAGAAGACCGCTGTAGTAACCGGTGGAGCCGGCTTCATCGGATCATGGCTGTGCGACAGACTGATAACCGATGGAATGAAGGTGATCTGTATAGACAACCTTATCACAGGTAACATCAACAATATTGGTCACCTTTTCGGGAATCCTGATTTCCTTTTCGTTAACCACGATGTTACAAATTTCATTCATGTTCCGGGGAAAGTGGATTATATTCTCCATTTCGCGTCACCGGCGAGCCCGCTTGATTACCTGCAATTCCCAATTCAGACATTAAAAGTAGGGTCTCTCGGAACGCACAAGGCACTCGGCCTCGCGAAAGAAAAGAACGCGGTCTTCCTCCTCGCCTCCACATCCGAAATCTACGGCGATCCACTGATCCATCCGCAAACAGAGGATTACTGGGGAAACGTTAACGCGGTGGGTCCCCGCGGCGTTTATGACGAGGCTAAAAGATTCGCTGAATCACTCACCATGGCTTACAACAGATACCACGGTGTCCGGACCCGGATTGCAAGAATTTTTAACACTTACGGACCAAGGATGCGCCTGCATGACGGTCGTGCCCTCCCGGCTTTTATAACCCAGGCCCTCTCCGGAGAACCCGTAACCATCTTCGGTGACGGGTCACAGACCCGCAGTTTCTGCTATGTTGATGATCTGGTCGAAGGATTGGTGAGGCTCCTCCTCTCGGAAGAGACCAACCCCGTGAATCTTGGGAACCCTGAGGAGATCACAATTAAACAGTTCGCTCAAGAGGTAATTGAACTTACAGGCTCCAATTCCTTGTTAAAATTTATGGAGTTACCCGAAGACGATCCAAAAGTGAGACAGCCGGATATCACCCGCGCGCGCGCGATTCTGGGTTGGGAACCCGCGGTTCAGAGAAGCACGGGAGTGCAAAAAACACTTGAGTATTTTAGAGAAGAATTAAAAAAGCAAAAAGAGAAATGACATTGATCCCTGTAAATCAGTACGGCGATAAAATTTTAAGAAAAAAGTCTCAACCCGTTCAAAAGATTGATGCTGAGATGGTGACGTTTGTAAAAGACATGTTCGAAACGATGCATAACGCATCCGGAGTGGGTCTTGCAGCAAATCAGGTCGGTTCAAACAAATCCGTTTTTGTGGTGGATATCTCAGCAATGAAAGAGTATCCAAATGAAAAACCAAGGGTTTTCATCAACCCCAAGATCATCGAAAGATCGGAAGAGACGATCTCATACGAAGAAGGTTGCCTCTCGATACCTGATGTAAGGGCGGAAGTGGTGCGCCCGAAGAAGATCAAGATAGCCTTTAAAGACCTCGATTTTAACGATCAGGTGCTCGACGCTGATGAGTTCCTTGCCCGGGTGATCCAACATGAATACGACCACCTGCAAGGCGTTTTCTTCACCGACCGTATCAACGAACGTGAGCAGAAAAAACTGAAACGCGACTTGATAAAGATCAAGAACCGCAAAATAGAGGTCGATTACCCTGTGACTGAACGGGAAAAAGAATAAATTGAAGATCGTTTTTTTCGGGACACCGCAAATAGCTGTTTACGTTCTCGATGGACTCGTAAAAGCAGGCGAAGATGTAGCCGCGGTGGTAACCGTAACCGACAAGGAACAGGGT
>JAEYUD010000180.1 GCA_023433685.1 Bacteroidota bacterium | reverse complement strand
GTTACGGCCTCACTGAAACAGCCCCCATAGTTGCACTTAACCGGTTGGTAGCCTTTAAAGATGAGGCTGCCGGACTCCCTCTTCCCGGTGTCGAACTTAAAATTTCCGATCCGGATACCGACGGCGTGGGTGAAGTGCTGGTAAAAGGTAAAAACGTGATGATCGGTTACTACAAAAATGAAGAACTCACCAAACAGGTATTTCAGGATGGCTATTTTAAGACGGGAGATCTCGGATTTATAGATAATGAAGGCTTCCTCCACATCAGAGGACGGCAAAAGAATGTGATCATTGCCAGTAACGGAAAGAACGTGTTTCCGGAAGAGATCGAGGATATCCTTAACCGCAACCCGCTCGTTCTCGAATCCTTCGTTTTCGGTGAGGAAGATTCAAAACACACAGAAGTGATTGCCGCGCAAATCGTTTTAAACGCGGAAACCCTCATTGAACACTCTGACAAGAACCAGATCAAGATCGATCAGGAGATGATGAACAAACTCGTCGCCGAAATCGTGAAAGAGGCCAACAGACACCTCGCCGCATATAAACAGATCAAAAAGTTCTATGTCCGCGAGAAAGAGTTTGAGAAAACCACAACTCAGAAGATAAAACGGTACCTTGTTAAGAATAATGAGCATTAAGCTATTAGCTGTTAGTTATTAGCTATTAGCTATTTGTGTTTCAAGGCTGCGTATTAAGAGCAGCCTTTTTTATTTTCTGCGAGTATAACAAAAAAAGCCCGTGAATCTCTCCACGGGCTAAATATTAGCTACTAAATCAGAACTCCAAAGTTCTCAATGCGCCGCGGCGCACTCAAGTTCTTAAGTTCTCAAGTTCTCAAGTTCTTAAGTTCTCAAAGCCTAAACCCCGATCTTCGTTTCCCTCATCGAGTGGACTTTATTCTTTACGGGGAGATCGACGGTGTCGTTCATCCTGGTTTCAAACTCGTCACGGAAGCGGGCAACCATGTGCTCTACAGGCCATGCAGCAGCTTCACCGAGAGCGCAGATAGTGTTTCCGTCGATGTTGTAGGCAACTGAAAGGAGGAGATCGATATCACTCTTCTGACCGTTTCCGGCTGCCATTCTCTTGAGTATCTTCAGCATCCAACCTGTACCTTCGCGGCATGGTGTACACTGACCGCAGCTTTCATGATAGTAGAAGCTCGTGATCCTGGCGAGTACTTTCACCAAGTCAGTGTCTTCATCCATCACCATGATACCGGCAGTACCGATCGCGCTTCCGGCAGCCCTTAGTGACTCGGCATCCATCCGCAGACCCTCGATCGAGTCACCACGTAGTGGGGGCATCGACGACCCACCCGGTATGATACACTTGATCTTCTTGTCACCAGGCACACCACCTGCGTAATTATAAATTATGTCTGTCAAAAGCGTGCCGGAGGGGAGTTCATAAACGCCTGGTTTATTCACATGTCCACTCACACCAAAAAGGATGGTTCCCGGATGTTTTTCGGTACCGATCTTTGAGAACCACTCCCAGCCTTTATTGATGATAGCGGGAACGTTGGTAACCGTTTCAACATTGTTGATGGTTGTGGGGTTGCCCCAAAGACCATTTTGTGCCGGAAATGGAGGTTTAACCCTGGGGTATCCGCGTTTTCCTTCGATCGAATTCATCAGTGACGATTCCTCACCACAAATGTAAGCTCCGGCTCCCTTGTGAACGTAAATGTTCACATGGAATTTTGTACCAAATGTTTTCTTCATCGCTTCACCGACCAAACCTGCCTCGTAAGCATCATCAAGTGCTTTTTGGAACAGTTTGATCCACTTATGGTACTCGCCCCTTATGTAAACATAACAATTGTTGGCACCAATGGCATAAGATGTTATAAGAATGCCTTCAATCAGCTGATGGGGGTTGTATTCGAAAATCTGTCTGTCTTTGAAAGATCCTGGTTCCGATTCATCACCATTTATACAGAGATACTTCGGTTTATCCGTGGTTTTTGGCATGAACGACCATTTAAGACCAGTTAAGAACGCGGCACCACCTCTACCTCTGAGACCCGACTTCTTTACAGTGTCGATTATCTCATCCGGAGTTTGTGAAAGAGCCTTTTTTATCGCCTCGTATCCGCCGTTCTTCTTATAGACATCAAGTATGTGTAAATTTTCTATGTCTGGTAGTACTATTTTTTCCATATCACCACTTCTACTTTAGCGAGTCAATTAGTTCAAGGGCTTTTTCTTTTGTAAGATTCTCGTAGAAATCTTCATTTACTGCCATCATGGGAGCGGTTCCACAAGAGCCCATGCACTCAACCTCCTCGAGTGAGAAAAGTCCATCGGCACTGGTTTTGCCGTGCTCAAGCCCTGTGCGCTCTTTTACCGCGTTCCAGATATCGTATGCGCCGCGGAGCATGCACGAAACGTTTGTGCAGACCTGCAGGTGATACTTGCCCGGTTCGTGCTGGTGGTACATGGTGTAAAATGTAACCACACCCATCACTTCCTCTTCCGAAATCTCCAGAAGGCCGGCTACTTCTCTTACAACTTCACCGGAAATGTAGCGGTTCTGATCCTGTGCAATGTAAAGCACCGACATCACTGCTGCTTTTTTAGTTGGGTATTTCTCTAAAACCCGGTTAACTTTTTCAAGATTTTCTTCTGTGAATTTGAATTCCATAGGTATCCTCTTTTTATTTATCGGCTTCGCCCATTACGGGGTCGATACTTCCGATAATAGCTACAACATCGGAGATCATGTGTCCTTTAACCAGGTGTCCAAGCGTTTGAAGATTGCTGAAAGAAGGTGATTTTATCTTCAATTTCCAAGGATGACCTTCACCTTTGCTGACAATGTAGAAACCAAGCTCACCTTTAGGATTCTCGACTGAATGGTAAACCTCTCCCACGGGAGGTTTAACTCCAAAATTGATGATCATAAAGTCGTGGATCAATTCCTCCA
>JAEYUD010000117.1 GCA_023433685.1 Bacteroidota bacterium | reverse complement strand
GGATATGGCTGTAACCCCCACCACTTCGCAGCAGTGGGCCGCGACAACCACGAGCTTCGTAAGTGACCCGGTTTCATTCACCGACAGCAAATCGGGAAATTATGTGGCGAATCTGACCTCGACGATGACCACCAAAAACGCGATCGACCTTACAACCGTGAACAACCCCAAACTGATTCTCTGGCTTAAATACGACATTGAAGCCAACTGGGACTACGCGCAGGTGATGATCTCTTCCAATGGGGGCTCCACTTTCACCCCTTTGGCGGGGAGGTACACTAAACCCGGCGCGGGCAGCTTCCAGCCACCGGGTCAACCGGTTTACGATGGCACCAGGTCAAGCTGGGTGCAGGAAGAGATATCACTCGCTCAATACGCGGGGCAGCAGGTCAAGCTCCGTTTCATGCTGAGATCTGACGGCTCACAGCAGAAAGACGGCATCTACCTCGATGATATCGGAATTGTCGGTTACTCGGTTGTTCCCGTTGAACTGGTCTCATTCACCGGCACAGTAACCCCGAACGGCAACCCGCTACTCACATGGAAAGTGGCTTCAGAACTTAATAACAAAGGTTTTACGGTCGAGAGAAGATCACCTGAAGGTGGATGGAAAACCTCCGGTTTCATTGAGGGAAGGGGTACCATAACTGAACCGAAGGAATATTCATTTGAAGATATCGCCGGATTCACGGGTGAAACTTCAGTCCACTACCGTCTGATCCAGACCGACTTTGACGGTACACGAACCATCTTCGGTCCGTTGGAAGTGATGAACACCTTACCGAAGGAGTTCTCGCTAAGTCAGAATCATCCGAACCCGTTCAACCCGGAGACGGTTATCCGCTACGCGTTGCCTGCTGGCGGTTTCGTAAAAGGTGTTGTTTATGACATGCTTGGAAGGGAAGTGGCCACACTTCTGAATGGAAGCATGCCCGCGGGGAACCACAAATTGAAATTCAATGCCACGGGATTGCCGTCCGGTGTTTACATCTTCCGTTTGGAAGCAGGTAAACACCAGGCAGCTATTAAGATGGTAGTGAACAAGTAGTACTTTTTAGAACCTAAGAACATAAGAATCTAAGAACTTAGGAACCTAAGAACTTAAGAATATAACTACCTGAGTTCATGAGTTCTTAAGTTCATGAGTTCTTAAGTTCTTAAGTTCATGAGTTCTTAAGTTCCTACTTGGAAAGGAGGTAGTCCGCGATTTTGCCGAGGTCTTTAACTTCCTTGTTGCCGTATGAAGGCATTACGCCGGAAGCATATTTGGTTTTGTACTCATCGAAGCGGGCACCCGTTTTGTTCTTATCGGGATTGCGGAGGTACGCGATGAGAGATTCCCTGTCGTAGAATTTCGAGAGACCAACGAGGGGCGGTGCCATAGGTGTGCCGTTTAGGTCGTTTCCGTGGCAGTTAAGGCAGCCGAAATTGTTCATAAGTTCGTGACCGCTCATTGAAGATGAATCAGAGGCAGCACTTCCGTCCCCCATATAACCGGGTCCGGTGGTTGAAGCACCTGTGTCACGTGTAAGTTGTTGTAAAAAGAAGAGGCCGGCAAAAGCGGCAATAAAAACCAGGATCCAAACCAGGGTTTTAGTCATGTAACCTCAGAGATTTTTTAGTTGTTGTTTGCAATATCGTAATAATCTTTGTAAGATTTGATCCCCTCAAAAATGGCTTTCGCCAACTGTTTTTGTCCGTTTTCGCTTGAGAGGTATTTTTCTTCCTCCACATTCGAAATGAAGCCGAGTTCAATAAGAACATTAGGCATCGAGGCACCCACCAGAACATAGAAACCGGCCTGTTTCACCCCGCGAGACGCGCGGTCGGTATTGGCTTTGAATGATTTATCGAGAATTCCCGCGAATTTTTCCGAGTGGTGCATATAAGCCGCGTGAGCCATGGAAGTGAGGATGTAGTTCTCATCGTCAAGCTCCTTGTACCGGGCGGGATTATCCTCATATTTTATCACACTGTTCTCGGTTTTGGCTATCGCTATCGCGTCCTTGGTTTTTCCCGGGCGGAGGAGATAGACCTCGGTGCCGCGTGCCTTGCTGTTTCTTTCAGGTGTTGAGTTGCAGTGGATGGAAATGAAGAGGTCACCCTCTTTTTCGTTCGCGATCTTTCCCCTTTTGTAGAGTTCGACAAACTTGTCATCGTTTCGGGTGTAAACCACTTTCACTCCGGGGAGGTTTTTTTCGATCATTTCCCCAAGTTTTAACACGACGGCAAGATTAACGTCTTTTTCCTTTATTTTGTTTGTGCCAACCGCGCCGGCGTCTTTACCGCCATGCCCGGCATCGAGCACCACTACATCAAACTTCCATCCTTCTTTTTTTTTACGGGGTCATTCGAAGTCTGGGAAGTTGAATAGACGAGAACCTGCACTTCCTTTTTCGATTTAACCCTCTTCACCTCGTAAGATGAATAGGAATCGGTAAGGTAGATCATAAGTTCGCCATTCCCTTTGCGTACACGTCCCTTCACTTCCTTTACAGGACCCGAAGAGAATGATTTATTCACGTTTTTTAGCGTTATATCGCAGTTTTCAACAGCAATCGAGATGTACTTGCCGCCATCTTCCTTGATCGAGTGCTTGATTTTTGCAGCGTCACCGGTGTAAGTGAAGTTGCAGATAAGTCCGTTGGATTTCAGATCGTACGATGCCTTTGTGATCACGCTTTTCTTGCCTGATTTGGCATCGGGGTCGCTCAGATCCTCTTCCTTGTTGGTGGTTTTGTCATCTTTTTTGGTGGTTTTGTCGTCCTTCTTTGTGTTCTTGTCGTCCTTCTTGGTCTCTTTTTCATCCTCTTTCCCTATCGTGTCGTCTTTAGGGAATTTATAAGAGTATTTTTCATCGAAGGCATAAGCGAAGGCATCTCTGCTCGCGGCAACCGGGATCAGAAGGTCGTTGCCCGATTTACGGGCTGATCTCGACATTTTGAATGTTTTGTTCTTTTTGTCTTTAACCACCACGGCGTTCGGGTTTTTCGCGGTGAACTTCACCGATGATTTTGAACCCGCGGAGAGTTCGAACCGGGTGTTTTCGTTTGAACGGGTGAGTTTCAGTGAAAATTTTGCGGCAAGGTCGTTCAGTGAGAGGTATGTAACCTTGTCCTGCTTAACGGTTTTAACTTTTTTGCTCTTGCTCCCAATGCTGATATCAACACTTTGCGCGGGGATGACCACCGCGAGCATCAGAGTGAAAAGGAATATCCTGGTGAAAGTTTGCATTACAAATTCCGGACTTTTTTAAAATATAAAGCATTAAATTAATCAATTATCGTAAACTTAGGAAATATAAAAATTTACGCACGGGTGAACGCGTGTTTTCACATCTCTTTCTCTTTCATATATTTATCAGGTTAAAATTTTTTTATTTCTTATCTTAAAACGCGATAAAGATTACAATTGAGGAACAGAATCATGAGATCAACACTTCTTCTATTCGCCGCGATTTCGCTCACGGCACTTCAATTCACAGGTTGCACAGACAAAAATTCGAGGGAATACACCCTTGACAGTCTCGAGACCACGGCACCACCTCCTTCAGCTCCAGCCAAGGAAGCCCCAAGTGGTGACGGCGAGCTCACGATCAACATAAAAGGTGAGTTCTTCAAGGAAGGAGCGATCAAACTTAAGGCGGATCAGGCATTCTACAACGAAGCCGATGGCATTACGGTGCTCAAATTCAAAGGAATGATCGAAAAAGATTCCGCCATTGTCGAGTTGAGTTTCACCGGCGACAAAGCCGGAAAGTATGAAGTGGGCAAACCAAGCGGCAAGGGCTCCGGAAAAGTCGCCTGCAACGTTCTCCTTTGGATCCCCGGAGCCGATATCGGAACGAAATTCTTCTACATGGGCAACACCGGCGAGATCAATGTGACCGAAGCCGGCTCAACGGTGAAAGGTACCTTTAAGGGAGGTGCTTCCGATATCCGCGCTGAAACCCCCAGCGATATTACCGTTGATGGCAGTTTTTCGATAGTTAAGAAGTAAATTTAAAAGTTACGCGGATTACACGGATTTAACACAGATTCACACGGATTTTTATTTTGTTTTTAGATAGACCGCGGATGACACGGATGAAGCGGATTTACGCGGATATTTATTTAATTTTTTCTAATGGCCGGTGGTTATATGATCACCGGTTTTTTGGTTTTAGATAGACCGCGGATGACGCGGAGGGGGTGCCAAATTCACTGTTCTAAAAACCACAGAGCACACAGAGTCCACAGAGAAGCTTTAGACACTCCTGCGGGCGGACATATCGTCGGGCACAATTGTTCAAATACTTTGTGGCGCATGCATCCCTGCTTGCGTCTGCACGAAGGGCAGGCCTTCAGGGCATACTGATCCCGTCAGGGATCATACATGGGTAGAGGTTGAATTACAAAAAAAACTGCGATGTGGGAGGCCGGCATTCCCTCCATACAGAGCCTTTGTCCGGCTACTCCGGAGACTCCCCGCAAGCGAGGCCGAATTTCTTGCTATCACATCGCAGAAATGAATTGAATTATACAGCAAAATAGTAAATTTGTTGAAACCCTGAAACGGATATTTAGACAATTCATCACTAATAGCTAATAACTAATACCTCAGAAACCACCCCTTAATCTGCCATGGCGGATTAACCACTAACCTCTAACCACTAACCACTATTTTTGTCATTCCCAATTATTTTCTTAATATTGCAGTAGGTAAACTAAACTTGTCGAATAGAATCTAAAAGAGTTTTATGGCGAATCATCAGGAACTGTCGTCGCTTATCTGGAATGTGTGCGATGATGTGTTGCGCGGACTCTTCAAACCGCATGAATACGGGGATATTATCCTGCCTTTCGTGGTGCTGCGGCGGCTTGACTGCGTGCTGGAACCGAAAAAAGACCGGGCGCACGAGCTTTTTGAGCGTTACAAAAATGAACTTGACGACCTCTACCCGGTGATCACGGGGGAACTGCAGATGCAGTTCTACAATCACTCCAAATACGACCTCGCGCGTCTGAAACACGACCCCAAAAACATCCACCTCAACTTCCGGAATTATCTCGACGGCTTCTCGAAGAATGTTTTCGACATTATCGAGAACTTCCAGATTCAAAAACCGGTGGAAAAACTCGAACGGAATAACAAACTCTACCTCTTCATCGAGAAGTTCACGGCCGTTGATCTCCATCCTGAAGTGGTGGATAACCACGCGATGGGGCAGATCTTCGAGGAACTGCTGCGCCGCTTCTCGGAAATGAGCAACGAAACAAGCGGTGAGCACTACACCCCGAGGGATATCG
>JAEYUD010000101.1 GCA_023433685.1 Bacteroidota bacterium | reverse complement strand
GTCAACAACTATTCTGCTGACTATCATTCCGGGTATATTCGAAGTGACGGTATTGTAAACTATCCAGCCATCGGTTGAGGGTGAATAAAGAACCAGCCCCTCTCCGTGAGTGCCGATATAAACATTTCCGTTGTCATCGGTCTTGATCGCGTTGATCCTGTTTGCGGGTATTCCGCTGTTGCCTGTGTTGTGAACTTTGAAGGTGACACCATCAAATTTTACAAGGCCCGCGCTGTAGGTGCCTATCCAGACATTTCCCCAGCCGTCCAAGTCAAGGCAGTTGATATAATTGTCGGGGAGGTTGCTGTTTTGGCGGTTATAAACAGTCCAGACTCCGTTATCGGAGCGACCGAAGCCTTCCGGGGTTGCCACCCAGATCCTTCCGTTCCGGTCAATGAGAAAATCAAGAATGTAGTTATCAGGTATTCCCGAATTGGAGCGATCGATCACAGTCCAGGCCTGCCCGTCAAATTTCACAAGCCCTTTACCGTTGGTTGCCATCCACTTGTCGCCTTTTGGGTCGATGATGATCTTGTTTATCGTGTTCATCGGGAGGGGGGAGTTGGATGAGTTCCAGTTCTGCCACCAGTCGGAGGGATTTTCACGCATTTCGAGCAGCATGGTATCCTGCTGATCACGCGCGACCAGAGTATAAAAGGTGGTGTCGATATATTTGCCAAGCTTCAGGTCAATCTTGTAAAATCCCGGTTCGAGCCCTTCAATAACCGTTGGGGTTACCTTGCCTGTATTCTTGTTGTTGAAGATAACCGCGGCGCCGGAAGGTTCAGAAACAACCGTCAGGCTGCTGAACTTCAGTCCGGGCAATACAGGGGGTTCCTCCTCACATCCGGAGAGGAAGAATAGAGCAAAAGGAATCAGCAGGAATCGTTTAATGATCTGTCCGGTTAACTTGTTCACGTTCTTTGTAAAATTATTTCTTGCGGTGAATAATATACTACTTTTGTTTCACACATAATTTGAAAAAATTCAACCTCATACCCCACCGGCCTGCTTCTGGTAGATCACAACGTCAAAATAACGGGCCGCGGCTATTATATGCTCCATTATCCTCGCCTGAAACTCTTCATATTGCATAAAAGTGGTTTCGGAAGTGAAGGCGTATATTTCAAGCGGGATGCCCTGTTCAACGGGTTGAAGAAGCCTTGCTGATATCTGAAGATCGCCCCGGATCCTCTCTTGCCTGAGGAGAAACCAACGGATATACTTCCTGAAGAGCATCAGATTTGTAACATCTATCTCTTTAGAGGTAGTGTACTCTTCGCTCATGAGGAATTCCTCGAGAAATTCGTGAACCCCCTTCTTTTCATTCAGCTTCGAGAAAAGCGCGGTATCCACCTCCTTCACAGATGAAGAGTCGATAAAGAACGATCTCTTAATCCTTCTCGCGTTAAGCTCCTGAATGCGGCGCCAGTTCTTGTAGCCAACCTCCATCAATTTGTATGTCGGGATTATCGAAATGGTGTTGTCACCGTTCTGAACTTTTATGGTATGAAGCGAAATGTCGGTAACAGTGCCGTCCGCTCCGAAAGCCGGCACTTCAACCCAGTCACCCTTCTCAACCAGATCGTAAGAGTTGATCTGAATATTTACGATGAAGGAAAGTATTGTATCCCTGAAAACCAGCATGAGTATCGCGGTAAGAGCACTGAGTCCTGTGAGTATCGACCATGGGCTTTGGTCGGTAAGTATTCCGGCTGCCACCACGAGAGCCCAGAATCCGATCACTATCTTTATGATCTGCAAATAGCCTTTCACCGGTTTCCGGTTCAGGCTTTCACTTCGTTCCCATATCTCGATCACCGCGTCAATTGCCGAGAATACTATCAGCACTGCCAGCAGTGTATACCATATATAAAGTATCTCTTTAACATCACCGGAGCTCGTGCCAAGAAGTCCCGCGAACCTGTTCGCCACCGCTGTGGGGAATAACAGCAATACTCTTCCGATGAACTTGCGGTTCAATACCACATCGTCAAATCTGGTTGCCGTCTTCCGTACGATCTTTCCGATAACTTTTACCGCGACCGCGCGTATCAGCAAATAGAGAATGAGCGAGGCCGTCACAATTCCACAGTAAACGATCCAACTGTTCTCGCTTGACAACCAGTCTGAAAATTCTTTCATTAAGTTTCCGTTTCGTATTTTTGAAGTTTGGATCAGAATCTAATAAAAAGGAACCTCTAAAATAATGAAGTCGCTCTTCTTTCTCCGGGATGATGTCATTTTTCTCAACCACGGTTCATTCGGTGCCTCCCCCCTTCCGGTGATGCGGGAGTATCAGCGCCTGCAAATAGAACTCGAAAAACAGCCTGTAGAGTTCATGGACCGCCGTCATGACGGAATGCTGCTTGAGGCAAGATCATGCCTCGCGAAGTATCTCGGCTGCGGAAGTGAAGATATTGTCTACGTTCCGAACACCACCACCGGCGTGAACGCCGTTGCCCGTTCACTACCACTGAGTCCTGGTGACGAAGTGGTGATAAGCGATCAGGAGTACGGTGCCCTCGAAAAGATGTGGAATTACGTTTGCCAAACCACCGGCGCGAAAATGGTAAAGGCGGTTATACCATTCCCGGTTTCCTCACCGGATGATATAAAAAACGCCATGCTTGGCGCGGTTACACCCAAAACAAAAGTGGTGTTTTTCAGCCACATTTCATCAGCCACAGCGCTTTTATTCCCCGTAAAAGAGATTCTTGACGAGCTCAGAGGTTCAGGCATATACACTCTGGTTGACGGCGCTCATGCTCCCGCGCAGATCCCGTTCAGCATAGGTGAGTTTGATCCCGACTTTTATACAGGCAACTGCCATAAATGGATGATGGCTCCCAAAGGCACTGCCTTCCTTTATGCCCGTAAGGAATACCAGCACCTCCTCGTGCCTCCCGTGATAAGCTGGGGCAACACTCACAGGCCACAAGGTTACTCATGGTTTATCGATGAGTTCGAGTACCAGGGTACCCGCGATATTTCCAATTTCCTGGCTGTGCCCGCCGCGATCAAATTTATGGATTTTCATAACTGGAAGAAAGTCTCTGATGATTGCGCCGCGAAAGTGCTCGACGCGAAAAAAAGGATGGAAGAGCTCCCCGGTGTTCAGAGCCTCTACCCTGGTGACACTTCCCTCATTAGACAGATGGCATCCGTTAAACTGCCTTTAAACGCGCCGGAAGACCTTAAAGCTCTGCTTTACGATAAGTATAAAATTGAGATACCGGTCTTCCCGCATAACGGGGAAAGGTTCATCAGGATATCACTGAACGGCTACAATTCAGGTAACGATGTTGATGTTCTTATCGAGGCGCTGCAAAAATTGTTGCCTAAAGAAACAAATTAGCCCCGGATTTTGTCTAATAAATATGATGCATCCCTTTTCATTCAGAACGTTTCTTCTCCTCACAGCCTTTTTTTTGCTGTGTGGGGTGAGTTATGCCCAGCCGGGAGATGTGGGCAACAAACTTATGCTCGCCCAGCAGTTCGAACAGTTGAACCAATTAGAGAAAGCCAAGACGATCTATCTCGACCTGTACAAAGCCAACCCCTCTGATTATATGTTCATCGAGTCGATTGTGAGGGTGTGTAACCGGCTGAAACAGTATGAAGAATCACTCGGATACCTCAAATTATGGAATGCCCGGCAACCGGGGGACATCAACGGGATAAATCTTGTGGGAAAGACCCACTTCCTCGCCGGGAACGAGAAAGAAGCACTGAAGGTCTGGGACGACTTCCTGAAACTCTCAAACTATGATATTAATTACACGAAAGTACTCGCCTACTCCGCGATCGAGGTGAAGGGATTTGAAACCGCGATCTATCTTCTTGAAAAAGGGAAAGAGGCTTCGGGCAAACCCGTCTATTTCCTCCTTGATCTCGGTTATCTCTACGGTTACATGATGCAATATGACAAGGCCGCTGAAGCTTACGCTCATTTGCTGGAACTGGAGCCGGGGCAGGTTTCGCAAGTGGAAGCAAGAGTCAGGAACGCCTCCAACAATCC
>JAEYUD010000023.1 GCA_023433685.1 Bacteroidota bacterium | reverse complement strand
GAATCTTCCCCCCGCTTATGAGATAGCCAAAATGGACAGTTTACCAAAATTTGACAGCCTCAAGGTTTACGACCTGGTTAAAAAACAGGTTGAGTTCGGACCCCGTGTTTCAGGCACACCGTCGTATGAAAAAGCGAAGAAATTCCTCATTGATGAATTGGTGAAAACAGGAGCCACCGTAAAGCAACAGGAGTTTGAGGCTACAGTTCCCTGGGGTGAAAGATTGAAATTTACAAATATTATTGCCTCATTCAGACCGGAATTGGATAAGAGGATACTCCTCTCCGCGCACTGGGACAGCCGGCCCCACGCCGATCAGGAGGCCGACAGCAGCAAGCACAAAACCCCCATACCGGGAGCGAATGATGGCGCGAGCGGTACAGCGGTTCTCCTCCACCTTGCAGAGATACTCGGGAAGACACCCCCTTCTGTCGGAGTTGATATAGTACTCTTCGACGCGGAAGATTATGGTGAGTCAGGCAGTCTCGCGGGTTACTGCATTGGCTCAAAATATTTTGCCTCAAACAATCCGCTTACAGTAAAACCCCGTTTCGGCATACTGCTCGATCTGGTGGGTGATAAAGAGGCTGTGTACATGCGTGAACCCGTCTCCAACCATTACGCGGGTGACATTGTGGAATTGGTATGGAGGTATGCCCAGAGTGTCGGGAACACCCGGTTTAAGGATTTTGTATCGCAAGAGATATATGACGACCACGTTCCTCTTAATGAGGCCGGGATAAAAACCATCGACATCATCGATGCCGGTCTGGTGGGGGGGCGTTCACAAGACCCGAGGCGGAACTACTGGCACACGCTGAAAGATGATTTGTCGAACATTAGCGCGGGAACCCTCTACGATCTCGGCAGGGTGCTTACCGGACTCGTTTACTCGATAAGGATAAACTAATATGTTCACCGAGCATAAAGGCATTAAGATATTTTATGAGTTTGCCGACCGTGGCAGCAGGCACACGCTGCTTTTAGTTCACGGTTTTGGTGGTAGTTCAGCCGATTGGGAACTCTTCACGGCAGCACTTCCAGTAGATCAAAGCTATATTGTGTTCGATCTCCCCGGATGCGGTAACTCGGAGAAGGGGACTGAAGACAGTTTTTATACATTTGACGGACTTGGTGAAGTGGCGGCGGCGGTTGTTCAGGTCTGTGGCGTGAAATCAGTTGTTCCATGCGGTTACTCCGCCGGCGGAAGATTGGTTTACTACATTACAGCCCACCGGATGCTTGCCTGGCAGACCGCTTTCGTGGCGATAAGCACCACACCGGGGATACCCGTGGATGCCGACAGGGAAGAGAGGCGGATTGGCGATATTGGACACGCGGCAATGATCGGTGAGCACGGTATTGAAGCCTGGGCGGAGCGGTGGCTGAGTCTTGACCTGTTCGACGGACTGAAACAGATGCCTGAAGATTTTATGACGGAATACCGTAAAAGGCGCCTGCAGAACGACCCTGAAGTGCTTCAGAATTACCTCCTTTTTTCAGGCACGGGAGTTATGGAGCCGCAGCAACCACTTCTGCGAGAGCTTGACATGCCCGGTCTTCTAATCTCCGGAGGGAACGATGAGAAGTATGCCGGTATCGGGAGCAGGGTGATCCGCGTGAACAAAAGGTTCAAACATTTTGTTATTGATGGTGGGTGGCACACGGTTTATATCGAGAAACCCGCCGAAACAGTTAAACTGATAATTGATTTTTTGAACGAATTAAATTGAGTAATTGGACTGAAAATGAGCGTCAACTGGATTAAATACGGTAGTTACACAGACATTATTTACGAAAAAGCCGAAGGCATCGCCAAGATCACAATTAACCGCCCGGAGGTGAGAAACGCTTTCCGCCCGGAGACCGTGATCGAAATGTACAACGCGTTCGTTGACGCGAGGGAAGACCAGACGATCGGTGTTGTGCTTCTCACCGGTAAAGGTCCCGCGGCTGATGGTAAATATGCTTTCTGCTCGGGTGGCGACCAGAGGATCAGAGGTGACAAAGGTTACGTGGGCGGTGACGGAGTGCCGAGGCTTAACGTGCTCGACCTCCAGAAGTTGATCCGCAGCATACCAAAGCCCGTAATTGCCCTTGTTGCCGGTTACGCCATCGGTGGCGGTCACGTTCTGCATGTGGTTTGTGATCTTACCATAGCTGCCGATAACGCCGTGTTTGGTCAGACCGGTCCCAAAGTCGGAAGTTTTGACGGCGGATTTGGTGCCTCGTTCCTGGCGAGGATCGTGGGACAGAAAAAAGCCCGCGAGATCTGGTACCTTTGCAGACAGTACAACGCCACAGAGGCGATGGAGATGGGTCTGGTTAACAAGGTAGTGCCGGTAGACCAGCTTGAAGAAGAGGGGGTTCAGTGGGCGAGAGAGATACTGCTTATGAGTCCGCTGGCGCTTAGGCTGCTCAAGTCAGCATTCAATGCCGAGCTCGACGGGCAGCAGGGCATACAGGAGCTCGCCGGTAACGCGACACTTCTTTATTACATGACCGAAGAAGCGCAGGAAGGGAAGAAGGCGTACCTCGAGAAGAGGAAGCCGGAGTTCAATAAATTTCCGAAACTTCCCTGAGAAATTATGAATAAGCCTTTGGTATGGATCATGGCGGCGAGGCCTAAAACGCTGTTCGCCGCTTTTGCCCCGGTTATCGTTGGTGCTTCGCTCGCGGTGGCTGAAAAAAAGTTTGATGCCGTTTCTTCGGTGGTGGCGCTCCTTTGTTCTATTCTGATCCAGGTGGCAACCAACTACACGAACGATCTTTATGACCACCTTAAAGGTGCCGATACTAAGGAGCGCGTGGGGCCCAAGCGTGCCCTTAACGAAGGATGGGTAACAGCTGCTCAAATGAAAACCGCGATCTACCTCACATTCGGAACCGCCTTTCTGATGGGCCTTTACCTCGTTTACGTTGGCGGGCCGTTCATTCTCGCTATAGGAATTCTTTCGATCATTGCCGGATTCATGTATACCGGCGGGCCATTTCCGCTTGCTTACAATGGACTTGGCGACCTCTTCGTTTTCCTCTTTTTTGGATTTGTCGGCACTATTGGAACCTATTTTATAAACACTTCAACTGTGTCATCGCAGGCACTTCTGGCTTCGATCCCCGTTGGGGCATTGGTAACGAATATACTTGTGGTTAACAACTACCGGGATTTTGAGCAGGACAGGAAAGCCGGGAAGCGCACCCTGGCGGTGATGTTCGGTAAGAATTTTGCCCTGGGTGAATACCTGACTCTTCTCGGTTCTTCGTTCGCGGTACCCCTGATAATGTTCGTTTATTATGATCTGAACGCCTGGATATTTCTTCCTTACCTTACCTTGCCCTTCGCGTACAAGCTGATAATAATGCTGCTTAACAGGCAGGGTTCGGAACTTAACCCCGCGCTTGAGCTTACTGCAAAACTATCCGCTCTTTTCGGTGTGCTTTTCTCAGTCGGGCTTCTGCTCTAACCAATGATTCCGTCTGACGCGCGTAAGAGGCTGACCGACTGCCTTAAATCGCTGAGAATTCAGGTCGCTTCCACCGGGGTGGACCGCGTTTCGTACGTAAGTGCCACGGGTGAAGAGCTTGCCGCGGCGAGCGATGTGATTCCACCTGCGGAAGTGAGATCAACAGTATTTGTACTTGGCATTAACCCGATGGATGCTGTGACTGGTTTGATCCGTTCGATCGAGCAGGGTTACCTCCCCATCATTCTCTCAACTGAAGTAACAGGAGAGGAAGTGCAGGAGCTTGCCGCGCGATTTCTTCCCTCCTATACACTTTTTTTCGGCGAGGTTACAAGCTATAACCATTATCCGCCCGGATTTGAGATAAATGAAGATGACGCGGTGGTTATTCTGACCTCCGGCAGTTCAGGCAAACCGAAGGCGGTCACCCACACTTTTGATTCGCTGTTGAAGGCAGCTGAAGACGGCAACAGGTCTCTTGGAGTAACAAAAGATGACGTGTTTCTTCTTTCGCTTCCTTTGAATCACATATCAGGTTTGATGATCCTTATCAGGGCTGCCCTGGCAGGTGCCACGCTCTTGATCCGCAGAGGTGAAGAATCACCAGAAGAGACAATACATCCCACTATAGCTTCAATCGTTCCGACACAATTGAAAAAAATGCTTGCCGCGGGGAGGGGACCCGGAAGTTTCAGGGTTATCCTGCTCGGCGGAAGTGCATCTGAACCGGAGCTTGTTTCAGAAGCTATTAAAGCAGGTTACCCAATTTATACTGTTTACGGCTCATCCGAGACGGCGGCTTTTATCGCGATCGCGGCACCCGAAAAACTCGCTAAAGACCCCAGAGCAGGTTACGATCTGATCGAAGGGGTTGAGATAAGATCAGACAACGGGGAGCTTTTGGTAAGATCAGATCATCTCTTCAGCCGTTATCTTGACAATCCGGAACTGACCGCGTCACTTTTCAGTGAAGGTTTCTACAGAACGAACGACCTCTGTGAAATATCTCCTTCCGGAGATTTCAGAATAACAGGCAGAAAGAACCGGTTCATTATTTCGGGTGGGGTTAATATCGATCCCGTTGAGCTTGAAAGGGTGATAATGGAATTTCCCCCGGTTGATGAGGCATACGTTTTCGGTGTGCCCAATGAGAAATGGGGCGAGGCGGTGGCGGCTCTTTTAGTCTGTAATTCAGAATTTGAATTTCAGGATCTGCACACATTCCTAAGGACAAAACTGTCACCCTACAAGATACCGAAATACTACCGCCTGGTCGATGAGATTCCAAAGACATCGATCGGGAAGTACGACCCTGTTGAGTCGCGCAGGGTGCTTTTCGAGCGTTAAGCTTCTATCTTCAGCAGTGCCTTTTGGAGGTCTTCCGGTACGGGGCACTTCACGAAACCTTCCTTCTTTACTGTCGCGTGTACAGTCTTCACCTTGATGGCAATCTCATTATCAGTTGTGTAGATATTGTACGTCAGGCGGAACGAATTTTCCTTTATCTCACCAAGCTTCACCATTGCAATAACAATGTCACCCGGTTTTAGGGGCTTTTTATAGTCGGCTTCCGCGTGCACTAAGGGGATTATCACATCCCGGTTACCGAAGTAGTCGCCGAGGCCATTGGCGTGCATGAATTTTTCGTAGGCGGTGTGAGCGATCTCGAACGCTCGTGAGAAGAACATGATCCCGGCGGGATCGCAGTCGCTAAACGAAATGTATTTTTCAATGGAGAACATTTTCAGTCCAAAATTTGAGTCAAAGATTGAAACGGCGGATTTTCGTATTTTTAAGTGTACGAAAACAAAAAATCAGGAAAGCAAGATATGAAAATATTCAGATCAATAGTGATAACAGCCTTGTTTTTAACCGCTGGTGCATACGCTCAGAGCGGTGGATTTGGATTGGGTATCATAGTAGGGGAGCCGACAGGACTTTCGGGAAAGTACTATTTAAGTGAATCACACGCTATAGACGGCGCTGTGGCATGGTCGTTCAAAAAAGATGCGGCACTGCACATCCACGCTGACTACCTCTATCATGACAACACATTTTTAAACGTAAAGCAGGGAAGACTTCCTGTATACGTGGGAATTGGCGGCAGGATCAAACTTCAGGATAAAAGCAGGATCGGCGTCCGTCTCCCCGTCGGTATGGCTTATGAATTTGCCAAGGCACCAGTCGATGTTTTTGTTGAAATTGTGCCGTTGCTCGATCTTATCCCTGACACCCAGTTCGACTTTAACGGCGCGATCGGTGTCAGATATTACTTCCGTTAGAGAAGATGCATAATTTCGCGGGCGAAGAGCTTTATTGGGGCAGTATCCGAAAAGAGGGTGCTGCCCTCATTTTTTCCGGTGATGACATCAACCATATAACAAGGGTGATGCGGCATAAACCGGGTGACAGGATATTTGTTACACGCGGTGACGGTACCATATTTGAGACTGAGATAACCGCGACAGGACCGGCTTCAGTAGAGGGACGTGCTGTTTCAGAGACGGTGTTACCCAACCGGCTTGAGAGAGTCACCATAGCCATACCCCGCCTGAAAAACCTCGATAAAATTGAACTCGCTATCGAAAAACTTGTGGAAACTGGTTTTACGCGGTTCATATTCTTCAATTCAGACAACGCTATCGGGAAGGGTTTTAAGCTCGACCGTTGGGAGAAGATCGCCATTTCAGCGGCAAAACAGTCGTTCACCCCTTTCACACCACATCTAACAGGCTGTGACAAGTTCGCTCAAATTTTCTCAACGGGGGTTGAAGTTCTGGGGTTTGATCTTGAGGCAGAGGATGATTTCGCGAATTTCGCGCCACTTCCTGAGACAGAATATATTCTTGTTACCGGACCTGAAGGGGGATTAACCAAGAGGGAGCTCGCGATGTTCGCTCCAGGAAACCTTTACCGCCTAACAAAAAACCGCCTCAGGAGTGAGACGGCTTGTTTGTATTCCGCTTTTAGAATTGGCTGGTTCTACTAAAAATATTTGACTATTCTTCGCACTAAGCGGTTGAACTTGTTCTCAACCAATTTGGCTGCTATCGTAACATCCTCATGGCTCAGTTTTTGGGGTGAAAGCCCCGCGGCATAGTTGGTAATGCATGAGATGCAACTTACCTTAACTCCACCGGCTGACGCCCAGTAAGCCTCCGCCACAGTTGACATCCCCACCGCGCTGGCACCGAACTTGTCGACCATCCTTATTTCGGCAGGGGTTTCGTAAGTCGGACCTTTGTTATACCAGTAAACGCCTTCTTTCAGATGCACTTTTTCTTCGAGAGCCGACCAGATGATAATATCATTAAAGTCGGGGTCGGGTGTGTTGAAGAACCGTTCCCGTTGTTCGGTGGTCGCCACGCGCATCAGATCGTCGAGCTCGTGCTTGATATTAAATCCGATGAATGAAGTGCAGAGCATCAGATCACCGGGCTCAAATGAACTGTCAACTCCACCGGCGGCGTTAGTAAGAAGGAGATAAGGAATGCCGAGGCATTTGGTTATTATCGAGGGTACCACGGTTTCATAAAGGTCGTAACCTTCATAGAAGTGGAACCGCCCCTGAAAGACGAGACACTTTTTCCCCTCAATTGAGCCGAGTATCAGCTTGCCTGAATGCCCTTCCACTGTTGAGTGGGGGTAGTGGGGGAGGTTATTGCCGTCCCAGGTTTTAAGGATATCGATGGTTTCGGGGAACTTCCCAAGCCCGGAGCCGAGAACGATAGCAAGCTTCACATCGTCCGGTTTTATATCCTTTCGCAGGATATCGAGCAGGTCTTTATAATAGAACTCGAGATCGATCATCTTAAAAGAAAATTCCCGCGATGGTTGCAGAAAGAAGTGTTGAGAGTGTTCCGGCGATGACCGCTTTGATGCCGAGCTGAGCGAGATCAGATTTTCTGTCCGGCGCGAGGGCACCAATTCCACCGACCTGAATGGCAATGGATGAGAAATTGGCAAAACCGCAGAGGGCGTAAGACGACATGAAGATCGCCTTGGGATCAGTTAAAACTTTTGTTTCAACCATTTTTGCGAGGTCGAGGTAAGCAACAAACTCGTTAAGAACGGTTTTAGTGCCGAGGAGGCTTCCGAAGTCGAGTGCATCATGCATCGGAATTCCAATGGCGAGTGCCACGGGCTGCAGAATGAATCCGATAAGGAGCTGGAAGCTGAGGGGTTTGCCGAACTGCTCCATGAGAATCGCGTTAAGACCGGTTATATCACCCGTCCAGCCGAGGATTCCATTCATCAAGGCGATGAGACAGATAAACGCGATGAGCATACCCGCCACGTTAATAGCGAGCTGGAGACCATCGATAGCCCCGTTTGAGGCAGCTTCAATAACGTTTGAACCGTTTTTCTCGATGCTAAGGTGGATCGAACCACGGGTAGCGGGTTCTTCCATTTCAGGGAAGATGATCTTTGAGATAAGCATCGCGGCGGGTGCTGCCATCACAGACGCGCTTAGTAGCTGGGTGGCGAAGAGCACCTGCCCCTGCTCGAGGGAAATTCCTTTAGCGGCAGCGTAAGACTGACCGAGCATCTGAATGTAGGCTGCCATAACGCCACCGGCGATGGTTGCCATGCCACCCGTCATAACGGTTAGCATTTCGCTTTTTGTCATCTTTTCAAGGTATGGCTTGATGATCAGGGGCGCTTCTGTTTGACCGACAAAAATATTCGCTGTACACGAAAGAGATTCGGCACCACTGGTACCCATTATCTTTGCCATAACCCACGCCATTGCCTGCACCACCTTTTGCATAATGCCGAGGTAATAGAGGATCGACATCAGAGCCGCGAAGAAAATGATGGTTGGTAACACCTGGAAAGCGAAGAAGAAGCCGAGGCTTCCTTCTTTTCCCGGGGCATACGCAAGATTGCCAAAAACGAACGCGGCACCCTGCTCTGAATATTGCAGAATTACCACGAAAAATGAGCTTACCCACGCGAAAAAGTCTTTCACCCAGCCAAGCGGGGAGAAAAACTGTGACATCGCTTCACCCTTGATCAGGAAGATGGCAAGCACGAATTGAATTGATAAACCGCCGGCAACAAGCCGCCAGTTAATATTTTTTTTGTTATTAGAGAGAAGGAACGCGATGCCGAGGAGCACACCAATTCCAAGAATTCCTCTTAGTACAGCAATGAAGTCCATTTAGCTACCTGAATAATAAAACTATTTCCAATTAAATTTCGTAAAACGGGATGTAAAATAGTTAATAATCAAGAAAATCTCGTAAAAAAACTGATAAAAAATCGCCTCTCCGGGTGAAAAAGAGTAATTGAACCTTTTTTGCAGCGATAATACCAGCGACATGTCGAATACTGCTTTGAGAGCGAATACAAGCGATACTTCAGGGAACCATGGGAGGAAGAGAACAGAAGACTGCGCGTAAAGGTTGGGCATGTGCCACAGGGCGAGGATCCACTTCGAACTTTTCGAGTAGAATTTCGAAGCCTGGGTGTGTCGTGCCTTCTGTTTTATGAATGCTTTCCCCTCGAAATGGGTCTCCGAAAGCACCGCCGCGGTGGGTGAATCGCAGAAATTGACACGGAAACCGTGATCGAGAAAATTTCTAAGAAGGAGGTCATCATCACCGCCGAGAGAGCCTTCGGTGGAAGTGTAGCCCCCTTGTTTAAGAAATGCTGTTTTGCTGAATCCGAGATTCCGGGCAACGGCGGAAACGGGGTGCCCGTAAGTAAAAGTTGAGGCTATGATCATTGATGAACGGAGGTTGCCGAAGCAGGAGAGTCCGTTAAAAAATCCCGTTCTTCTGTGAAGTGGAGCGGGGCCAATGAGCATGTCACAGTCATCAGTGAAGTAGTGATCGAGAGTATTCAGCCATTCGCGCCCGGGGAGGCAGTCGGCATCGGTTATCAATATTTTGTTGAATGAAGCTGCCGCTATTCCGCGGGTGAGGGCGGCGCGCTTACCGGGTTTGTCATCCTTGTCGGCGGTTATGATCTTCACTCCGGGATGAACGCTGACGTACTTTTGTGCAATAGCGACAGTATTATCAGTTGAGTGGTCATCAGAAATTATGATCTCGAATTTTCCGGTTGGATAGTCAAGTTTACCTATTGCCTCAAGCAGATGCGGGAGGTTCTCCTCTTCATTCCGTGCCGCGACAACTATTGAATATTCACCTTGCAGCACGGTATCCTCTTTCCTCTGAACCGAACGTGGCAGACGCAGCAAACCCCTTACCAGAAGAAACTGCACAATGATATATGCGACAAGAACGGCGGAGTAGAAAATAACCATGCGCAAAGATAAGGAAAGAAGTGTGAACTGTGAACTGTGAACTGTGAAGTCTTAGTGTGGAGTGTGGAGTGTAGAGTGTGGAGTGATTGGTCCGCAGCGGCGGATTTGGGTGAAGGCTGAAGGCTGAATCCTCACTACTCGCTACTCACTACTCACTACTGAAACGGGCAACGGGTAACGTCCTCACTACTCACCACTCACCACTCACTACTGACACAACAAAAAAAGGCTGCCCGGAAAGAACAGCCTCTGAAACGTTAAAAAGAGAGAATTTTTACTTCATGTTAAGATGGAAGCCGGCATACATCCAGTAGGCGTTGTCGGAGCCTCTTTTTTCTTTGAAGATGTCGCCGGGGAGGAAGGTGGCGGCACCGAACATGAAATTGAGGTATTCATTGTATTTAGCGACGAAAGAAAGATCGATCTCGGTACCAAACGCGTTGCTGTCAGAGCCGGAAGCGAGTTTGTAAGTTGCAGCTGAGCCGAAAACGTGTCCGGTTAACCTGGCGGCGAGCCAGCTTGAAACTGCCATTTTATAGTAAGCATAGATATCAGTAACGCCGAGGTTCCATGTTGTACCGGGAACTGCTCTAAAGAAATCCATTTCGCCGAGGTAGGCGTGTTTTGTAGCGTAAGAGTTATCGAACGCTTCATATTTATCGTCGGCGGCATCCTTGTCACCGGAATAGATGGCATAACCCGCGCCGAGAGCTGCTTTAGATTGTACTTTAAAATCATATTCAAGGTTAATGGCCGCGAGGTAGGCTGCCACATCCTGTTTCTTTCCTGTGTTGATATTGCCCATTTGGTAAGCCACATCGATATCGAACACGATGGGCCCCAGGTAGCCCGGGGCGTTGAGCCCGAGGGTCAGTCTTGAAAGTCTGTCAACGGGTGATCTCCTGTCGAAGAGGAAGTAAGGGTTGAGCTGGAG